>DATEOL010000361.1:0-3106 GCA_035274025.1 Gemmatimonadales bacterium
AGGCGCGTCGCCAAGCTCTCGGTCGACCGTCGACTGTCGACAGTCGACTCGATCTCACCATGCCCGGTCGGCAGCGTTGGGTCGGAGGAATCCATCCGACTCGGCGCGTCATCCAGGACATCGTGGACATTTTCCACGGGCTTGGATTCGCCGTCGCGACCGGGCCAGAAGTCGAGGACGAGTGGTACAACTTCCTCGCCCTCAACTTCCCGCCGGATCATCCGGCGATGGATCTGCACGATACGTTGTACCTGGCGACGGGTGACAGTCGACAGACTACGGTCGACGATCGACCGTCGACCGTCGACCGCGGGGGACGGCTCCTGCTCCGCACCCACACGTCCCCCGTCCAGCTCCGCACCATGCTCGCCGGGCCGCCGCCCTATCGCGTCGTCTGTCCCGGCATCTGCTATCGCAACGACACGTTCGATGCCTCGCACCTTCCCGCGTTCACCCAGATGGAAGGTCTCGCGGTCGACCAAGGCATCGGGCTCGTCGACCTGAAGGCGACGCTCAGTCACTTCGCGCGCCAGCTGCTTGGCTCGGACACCGTCGCGCGGTTCCGGCCTTCCTACTTCCCGTTCACCGAGCCGTCCGCCGAGATGGACGTGCGCTGCGGTGTGTGCCGGGGCGCGGGGTGTCCGGTGTGCAAGCACACCGGATGGATCGAGATCATGGGCTGCGGCATGGTCCATCCCAACGTGCTCGAGACGGCCGGCGTCGATAGCGAGAAGTACACTGGCTGGGCATTCGGCATGGGGCCGGACCGCATCGCGCTCGCGCGCTACGGCATTCCCGACATCCGGATGCTGCGCGAAGGTGACGTGCGGGTGCTGGGCCAGTTCACGGGGGCCGCATGAAGGTCTCCCGCCGCTGGCTCGAGGCCTTCCTCGGCCGCACGCTCGAGACCCGCGAGCTGACCGAGAAGCTCGCCATGCTGGGCGCGCCGGTCGACGGCATCGAGCCGATCCACGGTGAGCTCAAGGACATCGTCGTCGCACTGGTCGAGGACGTAAAGCCGCATCCCAATGCGGACCGGCTCCGGCTCTGCCTCGTCAACGACGGCTCCGCCGAGCGGCATCATGTCGTCTGCGGCGCGCCGAACGTGACCGCGGGCGTGAAGTATCCCTTCGCGCGGGTGGGCTCGACGCTGCCCGGTGGTCTCAAGATCGAAAAGCGGAAGATTCGCGGCGAGGCGTCCGAAGGGATGCTCTGCTCCGCGCGTGAGCTGGGCCTGGGACAGGACCACGACGGCATCCTCGCGCTCGATCTCCCGGACACTCCGCTCGGGACGCCATTCCTCGACGCCTACCCGGTGGACGACGAGCGGATCGAGATCGACGTGAGCCCCAATCGTCCCGACCTGCTGGGGCACAAGGGTGTCGCGCGCGAGCTGGCCCATCGCTACGAGGTGCAATTCCGTCTTCCCGCCCTCCCGTCACCCGACCCGGAAATTCCGCCCGCCGTACGGGAGGGCGAGGAGGACGGGAGGACGGGAGGCGTGCTGGTCGGTATCGAGGATCGCACAGGATGTGGGCGGTTTGTCGGGGCGGTCGTTCGTGGTGTGAAGGTCGGACCCTCGCCGGAGTGGCTCGCCCGTCGCCTGTCGTCCGTCGGCCTCCGCCCCATCAATAACGTCGTCGACGCCACCAACTACGCGATGCTCGAGCTGGGTCAGCCGATGCACGCATACGACCTCGCCACGCTCAAGGGTGCACGGATCGTCGCGCGCGATGCCCGCGCCGGCGAGACCGTCGTGACGCTTGACGGCGTGGAGCGGAAGCTCGCGCCGGGCATGACCGTCATCGCCGATGCCGAGCGTGTCGTTGGCATTGCCGGTGTCATGGGCGGGCGCGACACCGAGGTGAGCGACACGACCACCGACGTCTTCCTCGAGTGCGCCTGGTTCCAGCCCTCGCGCATTCGCGCCACCCGTCGCGCCCTCAATATCACGACCGACGCGAGCTTCCGCTTCGAGCGTGGCGTGGACAAATGGAATGGACCCGACGCGCTGCGTCGCTGTCTCAACGTGATGCTTCGCGCGGCCGGCGGCAGCGTCGACGAGGCACCGGTCGACGTGTGGCCGGAGCCGGGCAATCGGACCCGGATCTTCCTCCGGCTTTCGCGCGTGGCCCAGGTGCTGGGCATCGATCTACCGCTCCACGTGGTGGAGAAGACTCTCACTGCGATCGGCTGCACGGTGGTGTCCAAGCCTGAGGATGGACGCATCGCGGTCGAAGTGCCGGGCTGGCGCCCCGACCTCAAGGCGGAGATCGACCTGGTCGAGGAAGTCGGTCGGGTCTACGGCTTCGAAAAGATCCCCGACGAGCTCCGTCCCTACCGTCCCGGCAACCAGGTTGACGCGCCGTCGGAAGTCGCGGCCGATCGGGTGCGCCGCGGCCTGGTAAATCAGGGACTGGTCGAGACCATCACGCTCTCCATGGGCCCCGCTGATCCCCAGGGCGCGGTCGCGATCGCCAATCCCCTTTCGGCGGAGCATGGCTTCCTTCGTCGTCGCCTTCTTCCGGGGCTGATCCGCGAGGTCGAGCGCAACTGGAACGCCCACACCCGGGACGTGAGGCTGTTCGAGATCGGGACCGTCTTTACCCCGGCTGGTCCCGGCGAACGACCGATCGAAACGCAGCACGTTGCGGTGGTCCTGACCGGTGCCCGCGCCCCGTCGCACTGGACCGATGGGGGCAAGGCGCCGGATCTCGATATCTGGGACCTCAAGGGGATCATTGATGCTACGGCGCAACTGGCAAACGCCGATGCCTCGGTGCATACTGCCTCAGGCAGTTGGGCGGTTGGGGCGGTTGGGGCGGTTGAGGCGGTTAGGGCGGTTGAGGCGGTTGTGCATGCGGGGCTGCTTGTGGCCGATGCGCCGAAGTGGGCGGCGCCACTCTTCGGGCTGGAGCTGGAGATCGTGCCGGGCGCGGCTCCGGCTGTTCGTTATCACCTCATTCCATCGACTCAGGCTTCCGAGCGCGATTTAGCACTCCTGGTCCCTGAGAATGTCACCGCGGCCGACGTGCTCGCCGCGGCGAAGAAAGCAGGAGGGCAGTTGCTGGAGCAGGTGAAGGTCATCGATGAATACCGCGGCAAG
>DATEOL010000362.1:0-6273 GCA_035274025.1 Gemmatimonadales bacterium
GATCTGGCGAGCTTGCGATCGGTTTCCCAACCGCCCCAACCGCCTATGCAACTGAATTCAAGGAATGATTCCCATACTCCTCTCGGTACATGGCGATGAGCTCGAAGAAGTACTGGATCGCGAGCGGGCCGAGTACCAGGCCAACCATCCCGAAGTACTCGACTCCGATGACCGCTCCGACCAGGGTCGCCATCGGATGCATCGAGGCATAGCGCCGATAGACCATCGGCCGCAGGAAGTTGTCGACGTTCGCGACCACAAAAAAACCCCACAGCACGATGGCAATCCCGGCCGCCCGGTGTCCACTCAGGAAGAGGCTGGCGGCCGCGGGAGCCCAGACGAGCCCGCTCCCGACCAGCGGCAGGACCGACAGCAGGGCGGTCACCGCGCCCCAGAACGCGGCATTGGGAACACCAGCCACCGCGAACGCGAGACTTATCAGGATGCCCTGGACCACCGCGTTGAGTCCGGTTCCGACGACCGTCGACCAGGTCACCGCCTCGAACCGATCGCGCAGGACCTGGGTCCGGTCGTGGGAAAAGGGAACCAGCGGTGCCACCGTGCGCCACGCTGCACCGGGCCGGACCAGCAGGTAATAGAGACCGACGAAAGCGAACAGGAGACTCAGCACCCGGCGCGTTGCGGTCCCAAGGAGGCTCAGCGCGTTGCCTCCGATCCACGCCAGCGCACTCTGGCCCGCCTGGCTGATGGCCGGCCCGATGCGAATGTTGCCCATCCGCACTTCGTCGAGCCGCGCGAGCAACGGGCTTTGACCCAGCGCTTCGACCGCGTTCTGGGCCTGGCCGATCAGCAGCGTCACCAGCCACACACCGGGCAACACGATGAGGATGAAGGTCAGGAAGAGAATGATGCCGGCCGAGGCTCCCGGCGGAATCCGGCGAGTCATCCGCTCATGCAGCGGTGACCAGATGATGGCGAGCACCGGCGCCGCGAGCAGTCCGCCTACATAGGGAAGCATGGCCCACAGCAGGGCCAGACCCAGGATAAGGATCAATACGCCGGCCGCCCGGCGGGAGATATCTCCTTGCATGGCAGCAACCTAGCCTTCGCCACAGGCGCCCGCTACCGGCGGGGATTTAGATTTGAGGGCCCATGTCCCGTCGTTTTTGCGCGTTTACGGCCCTCTCTACAGGCCTGGTGGCCCTCGCCGCCGGCGCATGCGGAGATTCAACCGGAGACAGCGGCGTCCCACTCCAGCTGTCCCTGCAGCCCCAGTTTCCGGCCACATATGCGCGGGGTGTGTTCGACCTCGCAATTGACCGCGTGCGGGTGCAGTTGATCCGTCCGCCGGCGGAGGCGGTCGTGGACACCCTCATCACCTTCCCACCCGACGTGCCGGAGTTCGCGGTGCGGATCAAGGTTCCGCTCCTCTCCAGGCGGGAGGTGTTCAATGCGAGTGTCCAGCTGAGCTCGGGGTCCCGGGTGCTGTTCTCCGGAACCCGGGCGCTCGAGGTGTCTGACGTTCCGGGTGTGGCGCCGACGATTCCACTTCAGTACGTGGGGCCGGGCACCTCGATGACCTCCATCCGGATCGAGCCCCGCGACTCGGCTCTCCGGCCCGGGCAGGCTTTCCAATACCGCGTCGTCGCCTTCTCCGGCGCGACGCAGATCGAAGACTTCTACGTCGGCTGGAGCACGAGCGATCCCGATCACGTGGCGGTGGACGCGACCGGGCACCTCGTGGCGCCGGGGGAGCACGGTTTTTTCCAGCTTCGCGTGGTATCTCCTACCGGCATCAAGGATTCGACGCGGGTATGGATCTCGCCGCCCGCCACGAACATGGTCTACGTGGACGGCGATGAGCAGACCGGCCAGGTGACAACTCAGCTGCCGGAACCCCTCGTCGTTCAGGTCACTTCGGCGGAGGGAGAGGGCGTCCCGGGGGTCCCGGTCCGGTTCAGCACGGTTTCGGGCGGCATCGTGCGCCAGCAGGTGAGCCTCAGTGATGCGGACGGGTTCGCAAGGAGCTTTGTCGTCCTCGGTCCTCAAGCGGGACCCCAGGTTTTCCAGGCGACCACGGCGGGGCTGCCGACGGTCACGTTCCATGTGACCGCAAAGGCGGGCCCGCCCGCTCGAATCAGGGCCGTGAGCGCGGACCAGCAGGGTGTCGTGGGTGAGCTCCTGCCCGCTCCCTTCGTTGCGCGGGTGACGGACGCGAACGGGAATACCATCCCTGGAGTTCCCGTTGAATGGGAGGTCGTGAGTGGCGGCGGCGTCCTCGAGCAGGTGGACACCGAGACGAATGCGAATGGCCTTGCGCTCGCGATCTACCGCCTGGGCATGTTGCCGGGCAAGAATACGGTGCGGGTATCGGCGAACGGCGGAGCGCTCTCCGCGGACTTCGACGCCACAGCCTTCGAGGAGTCGCCCGCGAGCATCGATCCCAGTGCTTCGCTCGCCCCGTTCACGGTGCCGGTCGCAAAACCTCCGGCAGGATCTTCCATACGTTCGCCGCAGCCCGATCAGCGCCGCGCGCGTTCGGGTGGATCCCGTCGGATTGGTTGAGGGAATCCACTCCCGCTATTCCATCCAGAAAAAATGGAACCAGGGTCGCACCGGTCTCCCGGGCGGCTTCCTCGTACACCGCCCGGAAGCGCCGCGTATAGGTGTCGCCCAGGTTGGGCGGCGCTTCCATGGCCAGCAGGACGAGGGCGGGCTGCGGCGTGAGGGCGCGCGCCTTGGCGAACACGCCGAGGATATTCGCCTTGAGCGTGTCCGGATCGAGACCCCGAAGGCCGTCATTCCCGCCTGTCTCGAGCACCAGGACCTTCGGGTGTTCCCGCGTCAGGACCCAGTCAGCCCTGCGGAGCGCGCCCGCCGAGGTCTCGCCGCTGACGCCCGCATTGACGACTCGATACGAAAGCCCGGCGGAGTCGATCCGCTTCTGCAGCCGGGAAGGCCATGACTCCGAAATGTCGATTCCATAACCTGCGGTGAGGCTCGTTCCCAGGACCAGGATGGAAGGCACGCGGGCCACCGCGGCCGTCGCGGAAGAGTCCTGCCGCGCGGGTGGAGCGCCGTTGGTACCGCCGCACGACGCGAGCAGCGAAACAATAAGGACGGCCTTAGTGTACGTACCTTGCATTTCTGGTCGAACCGGTTCGTCGGAGGTGGAATGCTTCGCTGTGAAGGGCTGACCCAGACCTATCTCTCGGGCGGCCGGCCGCTCACGGTACTCAAGGATATCAGCTTCACGCTGGAGGACGGCGGATTTCTCGCCATCGTGGGCCCGTCGGGAAGCGGCAAGACGACCTTGCTCGGCCTCCTCGCGGGACTCGACCGGCCCGCGGCCGGCCGCGTGTGGCTCGACGGTGCCGACCTCGCCGACATGAGCGAGGACGCGCGCGCCCGGCTTCGCGCCGAGAAGGTCGGCTTCGTCTTCCAGTCCTTCCATCTCATCCCGACGCTCACCGCGCGGGAGAATGTCCAGGTGCCGCTCGAGCTGCGGGGAGAATCCGGAGCCGAGTCGCGCGCGATCGAGCTGCTCGATCGGGTCGGCCTCGGCGACCGGATGGACCATTATCCCACCCAGCTGTCCGGTGGCGAACAGCAGCGTGTCGCCCTGGCCCGTGCATTCAGCACCCGGCCGAAGCTGCTCTTTGCCGATGAGCCCACCGGCAACCTCGACGGGCGCACCGGCCACACCATCATCGACCTCATGCTGGAGCTCAACCGGGAGCTGGGCACCACACTCGTCCTGGTGACGCACGATCTCGAGCTTGCGCGGCTGGCGCGACGCACCATCCGCCTCGCCGACGGAAGCATCATCGAAGACCAGGCTGCATGATCCGCGGCTTCGTCCTGCGCATGGCGTGGCGGGAAAGCCGCGGCGCCCGCCGCCGGCTCGGCCTCCTCACCGGCGCGGTCGCGGCGGGAGTCGCGGCGCTGGTCGCGGTCAATTCCTTCGCCGACAACCTGCGCGATTCCGTCACCGCCCAGGCGCGGGTGATGCTGGGAGCGGATCTCTCGCTGGGAAGCCGCCGGCCATTCACCGAGCGGACCCGGGTGCTGCTCGACTCGATGCTGCAGGGCGGGTCGACCGTCTCACTGGTCACCAGCTTCAACGCGATGGCGTTCGTGCCGCGGAGCGAAGGTGTCCGCTTCGTGCAGATCACGGCGGTCGAGCCGGGATGGCCCTACTACGGCACGATCGGGACCGATCCCGCGGGAGCCTGGCCGGAGCTCGGGAACGGCGGCGGAGCGCTGCTCGATCCGAGCCTGCTTGCAGGCCTCAACGCGAGAATTGGGGACACCCTCGCGCTGGGTGATGCGCGCCTCCTGATTCGCGGCACCGTCACGAGCGTCCCGGGCAACGTCGCCGCGGCCGCCGCGTTCAGTCCCCGGGTGTACATCTCGGCCGGGGACGTCCCCTCCACGAACCTCATCCGGTTCGGGTCACGGGTGGACTACGAAGCGTTCATCAAGCTCGCGGATCCGACCCAGTCGTCGTCGCTCGCGGACAGCTATCGGCCCAAGCTCCGCCCGGAACGCGTCGGGATCCAGAGCGTCGAGGATTATCGCAATGACGTGCGCGACTCGCTCACGCGGATGGGCAACTACCTCGGTCTCGTCGCGCTGATCGCCCTGCTCCTCGGCGGACTCGGCGTCGCCAGCGCGGTGCACGTCTTCATTCGCCAGAAGCTCGACACGATCGCGGTGCTTCGCTGCCTGGGCGCGACGGCCCGCGAAATTTTCGTCATCTACCTGGTGCAGGCGCTCGCCATGGGAGGACTCGGCAGCGCGATCGGTGCGCTACTCGGACTCGCGGTGCAGCAGGTCCTCCCTGCGTTGCTCCAAGATCTCCTGCCGGTGGACGTCCAGGTCTCTCCTTCGGCGAGCGCGGTGGTCCTGGGGATGGGTCTCGGTCTCTGGGTCGCGGTCCTGTTCGCGCTGCTTCCGTTGCTCCGCATCCGGAGGGTATCGCCGCTCGTCACGCTCCGGCGTGACTACGAGCGCGCCGACCTCGGGCGCGACTGGGTCCGGATCGGCGCGGCCCTCCTCCTCGCGGTCAGCGTGGCCGGCCTCGCAGTCCTGCAGGTGCGCGACCTTCGCGACGGCCTCGCCTTCGCGGGCGGCATCGGCGTGGCGCTGCTGCTGCTCTGGCTCGCGTCACTCGGCCTCATCCGCGGCGTGCGGCGGTTCTTCCCTTCCCGCTGGCCGTATCTCTGGCGCCAGGGGCTGGCGAATCTCTATCGCCCCGCGAACCAGACGGTGACAGTGGTGCTCTCGCTCGGATTCGGCGCGACCCTCCTGGCGACGCTCTTCCTGGTGCAGCACAACCTGCTTCGCGACCTTCGCTTCGACGGGCCTGGTGGTCGCCCGAACCTGGTCTTCATCGACATCCAGGCCGACCAGCGCGAGGGAGTCACGGACGCGATCCGCGCCGCGGGGCTCGAGCCGAGCGCCCCGGTGCCGATCATCCCGATGCGAATTCGCATGGTCAAAGGCAAGCCGGTGCGTTATTCGCCGGCCGATACCCTCGAGATGGGACAGGAGGATTCGACCCGGTCGGATTCCACCAGCATCCGGGGCTGGGCCGTGCGGCGGGAGTATCGTTCGACCTGGCGCGACACCATGGTCAGCTCCGAGAAGCTGGTTCAGGGCAAGTGGTGGGAAGGTCCGGGGACCGCGTCGGGCGCCGCCGACGTTTCGCTGGAGCTCGACATCGCGCGGGAGCTTGGCGTCACCCTCGGCGACACCATCGTGTGGGATGTGCAGGGAGCGCTGGTGCCGAGCGTAGTACGAAGCATCCGGGAAGTGGACTGGGCCAGGTTCGAGCCGAACTTCTTCGCGGTCTTTCGAAGCGGGCTGCTCGACAATGCGCCGCAGACCCTCGTCACGCTCACGCGGGTCAACGACGCGGCCGCGCGCGGGTCCCTCCAGCGCGCGGTGGCCGAGAAATATCCCAACGTGACCTCGATCGACATCGCCACCATCCAGGTGGCGTTCGAGCGGATCCTCACCCGAGTGGCCCTCGCCATCAGGTTCATGGCGGTGTTCAGCCTCGCGACCGGGGCCATTGTGCTCGTCGGCGCGATCGCGACGACCCGCTTCCAGCGGATCCGCGAGGGCGTTCTGCTCCGGACCCTGGGCGCTACCCGCGGGCAGGTGCTCCGGGTCATCTTTTCCGAGTACCTGGCGCTGGGGGTGCTGTCATCGCTGATGGCGGTGGTCCTGGCCTCGGTCGCGACGTGGGCAATCACGAAGTGGATCTTCGAGTCGACCTTCGCGCTTCCGATCCCGGCACTCTCG
>DATEOL010000363.1:0-6264 GCA_035274025.1 Gemmatimonadales bacterium
TTCGAGCTGATCGCGATGTACCGTGAGGAATACGGGAACCGCCCACTGACTCCGGCGGCCGGACAGGTCGGATAGGTCGGATAGGTCGGATAGGTCGGATGGGTCGGATGGGTCGGATGGACGAAATGGAAAGGCCGCCGAGTTTCCTCGGCGGCCTTTCCGATTCCAGCCCGGCGTCAGGGGTCGCCGGTGCCGGATGTCTTCCCGTGCTTACGGCACGTTCGGATTGTTCCTGCAGTCTCCCGTCCCGCTGTACTGCTTGGCGTTCTGGGAATCGAAGACCTCCACGCGACGGTTGAGCGCGCGGCCTTCCTTGGTCTTGTTGTTCGCGATCGGCTGGCACTCGCCGTAGCTGGTGCGAGTCCAGGCCTGCATGCGGGCCTTGTCGATACCGTAGTTCGACAGCGTATCCATGACGGCCTGAATCCGGCGGCCGCCGAGGGCCTCATTGTACTTCACGCTGCCGACCCAGTCGGTGTGACCGTAGATCGTGAGGCTCAGGTTCGGATACTGCTTGAGCAGGTCCGACAGGATCCGCAGCGAGTCGCGCTCGGTCTGGACATGCACGTCGGACTTGTTGAACTCGAACAGCGCGCGGGCCGTGAACTTGATGCTCTGCACGGTCACCGTCGCTGTGGCCGACTTGCCGTCACCGCACTGCGCCGTGATGGTGTAGGTCCCGGCAGCACCCGGAGCCGTGTAGGTCCGGCCCGTGACCGTGCCGCCGTTGGCGTTGATCGTGGCCGCCGGCAGGTCGCGAGACGTGCCATCGCTGTAGTAGCCGGTGATGCGGAAGTTCACCGTCTGGCCCGGAGGCACCGTCGACGTCGGCGGCTGCAGCTCGCAGCGGTCGAGGGTCACGCGGGCAGGCGCCGGGGGCGCTTCAACGCAGATCTTCGCCGTGTCGGTGGTCTTCTTGCGGGCCGCCGGGTTGCTCACTTCGATGTCATAGCATCCCGGGGTCTGGCCGGTGAAGGTGAGGCCCGAGAGGGCGCCGGCGCCAGCCAGGAGCTTGGCGGCCGAAGCGCCGCTCACGTCGCGAGTGCTGCCATCGCAGTCATACCCGGTGACGCGGAGGGTCGCCTGGTCACCGACCTTGATGTTCTGCGTCTTGGGCTCGACCCGGATCGAATCGATCTTGCCCTGGCACTTGCCGCCGAGGAAGGCGGAGAGGCCAAGCTGGACGCCGAGCATCGTGTTGGACCCCGCAGCCTCGTTCACCGCGGAGGGGATGTAGTCGAGGGTGCCGTCGAGGCGCGCCGAGATCGCATCACTGAACTTGAAGCGGAAACCCGTAATGGCACCCAGGCCGAAATCGCTGCCCTCGAACTGGTCAACCTGGGCCGCACTGGCTCCATCGGAGAGCGACCAATGGTTGTAATTGAGTCGGGGGCCGATATGCCACATGAACTTGTTACTGAGGAGCGCGTTGTAATTCACGCCGAGGTGGAACGGCATGTAAGTCAGGCCGACGCTCTGAGGCCCGGTGGGCGGATCCAGGTCGGTCGGGTTGTAGGACCCGTCCAACTCGACATTCCACTTGGGCGAGAAGAAGTAGCCAATCCGGCCACCCCCACCCCAGGCGTTCTTGCCCGTTTCGGATTCGTTGAATGAATCGTCATACCAGTTGTACCGCCCGAAACCACCCAGCTCCCACGTGCCTTTCTGCGGTTTCTGTGCGGCTGCCGGACTCACGGCGAGGAGCCCGAGTGCGGTCACAACGAGGATACTGCGCATCGATGAACTCCTTGTCCTGTGAGAAACTTGCGCCGAGGAAGCGTCCTTCCCGGGCGTCGCGGTTTTCTGGGTCTGGCGCAATCGCCCTAAAATGATACAGCACTAGTATTTAGGCAAGGGTAGCAAGGGGTGACCGCCGTCACATCACCCCCGGGGTCCTTTCCGGTGGGCAGAGTGCCCAAGTCTCGGCCAGACGCCATCTTGCACCATAGACCGCATGATTGCATAATTATCCACTATGCAGAAGCCTACGGTTGCCCTCGCCTTCTCCGGCGGACTGGATACCTCCTACTGCGTACCCCGCCTCGCCGAGCAGGGGTTCGCCGTCCATACCGTCTACGTCAATACCGGCGGCGCCACCGCCGATGATCTGGCGGCGATCGCAAAGCAGGCCCGCGCCGTCGGCGCCGTGGACCATCACGAAATCGACGCCCGCGCCGAGGTCTTCACCCGCTTCGTGCGCTACCTTATCCAGGGCAACGTGCTTCGAGGTGAGGTCTATCCCCTTTCGGTCTCCGCCGAGCGCACCCAGCAGGCCATCTCGGTCATCGACGCCGCACGTGAGATCGGCGCCCGCGCGGTCGCCCATGGCTCGACCGGCGCCGGCAACGACCAGGTCCGCTTCGATGTCGCCTTCCGGGTGCTCGCCCCGGACCTCAGGATCATCACGCCCATCCGCGATGAAGGACTGACCCGTGAGCGGGCGATTGCATATCTCGAATCGCACAACCTCCCGGTTCCGCCCAAGTCCGGGGCCTACTCCATCAATCGCGGTCTCTGGGGCACCACCTGGGGTGGGGGATGGACCCATGACACCTGGGCCCCGCCGCCGGCCGAGCTGCTGGAGCCGCCGGCTGACGTTCCCGAGCCCCGCGACATCGTCATCGCGTGGAAGGATGGCGTCCCGCTGTCGATCGACGGCAAGGCCCTCGATGGCTCCGATCTCGTGGCCGAGCTGGGTCGGCTCACCGAGGCCTACGGCATCGGTCGCAACATTCACGTCGGCGAGACCGCGCTCGGTATCAAGGGTCGCATCGGCTTCGAGGCGGGCCCCGCGCTGGTGCTCATCGCCGCGCACCGGGAGCTCGAGAAGCTGGTGCTCACCAAGTGGCAGACATTCTGGAAGGACCAGCTCGGCCGTTTCTACGGTGACAGGCTGCACGAAGGCCACTACTTCGATCCGGCGCTCCGCGACATCGAGGCGCTCCTCACCAGCTCGCAGCAGCGCGTCGTGGGGGAGACCCGCGTGTACCTCGCGGCCGGCCGCTATGCGGTGACCGGCACGCGGAGTCCGTTCTCCATGATGGATCCCGCGGTCGCGACCTACGGCGAAGAGAACCGCCTCTGGACCGGCGAGGAAGCCCGCGCGTTCAGCCGCGTGGCCGCGATCCCGTCGTTCCTCGCCGCGCGCGCCGGCGCTCGGAAGTAACCGCGATGGTACGCACCACCAGGGTCCGTCTGGACCGTATTGCCTCCGCGACCCGGAATCTCAGGCTCGGTCCGGAGGTCATCGTCGGCGACCAGATCGTTGCCGCCGAGGGGTACGCGCTCGCGGTGCGACTGCTGACGGACAAGTCGACCTACAACACCGTCGAGGACGTGTCCGGGCGCATGATGGCGCTCCGCAGCGGCGACGTGCTTGCCGGTGTCCTCGGCGTTCGGCGCGCCCTTCGCGGCTACGCCGGTGACGTTCCGTCGCACATCGCCGTGGGTGACACCATCGAGGTGCTCAACCTGGGCGGCATTCTCGGTCGTTGCACCTCGCAGAATCCCGACATCGGTCCGCCGTTCAAGGCCGAAGTGCTCGGAGCCATTCTCAGTTTCCCCGAGCTTGGCGACCGGATCGGCAGTCCCGCGAACATTCGGGAGAACGCGATCGCGCCCGCGGAGGGCCTCGAGTGCCGGCTGCCTGTTGTCTACGTCGCGGGCACCTGCATGAACGCGGGCAAGACGGTGGCCGCGACCGAACTGGTCCGCGGACTCGCCCGGAGCGGTCAGCGGGTCGCCGCGGTCAAGCTCACCGGCGTCTCGCTCATGCGCGACACGCTGTCGATGCTCGATGCCGGCGCGGTCACCGCGCTCACCTTCAATGATGCCGGACTGGCGAGCACCCATCCGGGCACGACGGTCGCCGTCGCGCGTGGCCTGCTCAACAAGCTCGCGGCGGACCGGACCGTCCGTCCCGATGTCATTGTTGCCGAGCTGGGAGACGGCATTCTGGGTGAGTACGGCGTGCAGGACATCCTGCTCGACCCCGGGCTTGCCGGGCTCGGCGCGGCGTGGATCGTGGCGGCTCCCGATCCGGTCGCCTGCTGGGGCGCGAGGGAGCTGTTCGAGCACCGATTCAAGCTTGGCATCACCGCGATCACCGGGCCGGCGACCGACAACGAGGTCGGCCGCGATTACATCGCGGGCGCCCTTGGCCTGCCGGCGCACAACGCACTCCGCGACGCGCCCGGCCTGCTGGAGACCACGCGCGAGTCGGTGCTTGCCTGGCAGGACCGGAACGGGAGGGCGGCGTGAGGGTCGCTGTGATTGGCGCCGCCGGATACGTCGGCGGCGAATTGTTGCGGTTGCTGAGCACGCACCCCGAGGTGACCGAATGGGTCGCGACCAGCCGCAGCCAGGCCGGGAAGCCGGTGGGGGACGTTCACCCCCAGCTCGCGGGGATTTCCGACGCGCGATTCAGCGGCGAGTCTCCTGCCCAAGCCGCAGCGGGCCGCGACGTGGTCTTCCTGAGCCTCGAACACGGGGAATCGTCGAAGCTGGCCGCCGAGGTCTTTGAAGGCGGTGCCGGTCTCGTCATCGACCTCGCCGCGGATTTCAGGATCCAGAATGGTGACCTGCATTCGCGCTACTACGGCGCGCATCCCGCTCCCGAGCTGGTACACCGCTTCACCTACGGACTCGCCGACGTGCTCGGCCAGTCGCTGCGCGGCAAGAAGGCGATCGCCACGCCCGGATGCTTCGCAACGGCCGCCCAGCTGGCACTCTACCCGCTCCGCGGTCTCGAATTCGCCGCGCCGCCGGCCCTCTTCGCGGTGACCGGCTCGAGCGGCGCCGGCGCCTTGCCCAAGCCGACGACGCATCATCCCATGCGCGCGCACAACATGTTCGCGTACTCGGTCTTCGGTCACCGGCATGAGGGCGAGGTGCTCGAGCAGTGGCGGGCCTGGACTGGCCGGAGTGGCGCGGAGGCGCGGATGCTTACGCATTCCGGCCCGTTCGTGCGTGGCATCCATCTCACGTTGCACGCGACGCTCGCCGAGGGGCACGCGCTGCCGCACGGCAAGGTGGCGTCGCTCTTCGCGGACGCGTACGCCGGGCGTCCGTTCGTGCGACTGAGCGCCGTGCCTCCTCAGCTCACCCACGTCGTGGGGACCAACGTCGCGAGCCTCCATGCGGCGCAGAGCACTGACGGGCGCGAGGTGCAGGTGCTCGCCGTGGTGGACAACCTCATCAAGGGCGCTGGTGGACAGGCCATCCAGGCGATGAACCTGGCGCTCGGTCTCCCCGAGGAGACCGGACTGCTCGCCGCCCCGGTGTATCCGAACTGATGGAGTCTACCGGTGAAACGGTTGGTGCCGAGGGGGGAGTTGGGGTAGTGACACGCGGGCGCGAGGTCTCCGAAAAGCTTGCCGCAATATTTGAGGGGCCTCGGCAAGACCGTCTCACCACGCGACGCAAAATACTGCGGCAGGCTTTTCGAGGACCACGCACCCGCGTGTCGCTAGCCAACTGCCCCCTCGGAACTGACCGTTTCACTGGTAGACTCCACTTAAGAGAGGCATGACGCTCGTGCAGGACACCCTCACTTCCGGGCCGGCGCTCCTCCCGGTCTACGCCCAGATGCCGGTGACACCGGTGCGGGGCCACGGCTCCTGGCTCGTCGACGAGCAGGGCAATGAATGGCTCGACGCCTACGGCGGACACGCGGTGGCCTCGACCGGCCACTCCCATCCGGCGGTTGTGAAGGCGATCGCCGATCAGGCCGCGAAGCTCCTCTTCTATTCCGCGGCCGTTCCACATCCGCTCCGCGAGCAGCTCGCCGAGCGGATCGCGTCGCTCTGTCCCGATCCGCTCGCCAAGGTCTTCTTCGTCAACTCCGGCGCGGAAGCCAACGAGAACGCCATCGCCCTGGCGCGGAAGCGCACCCGACGGCGCAACCTGGTGTCGATTCGCGGCGGCTGGCATGGCCGGACTCCCGGCGCGCTGTCATGTACCGATGGCGCTCGCTATGAGGAGGCGGCGAAGCGGGCCGGCGTTCCTCTCTCGACCAAGGTGGAGTTCAACGACATCGCGGGACTCGAGGCGGTGGTCGATCGCTCCGTCGCGGCGGTGATTCTCGAGCCGGTGCAGGGCATCCAGGGCGCCCGCGACTTCGCCCCCGAGTTCCTCGAAGCGGCGCGGGAGATCTGCACTCGCGCTGGCGCGGCGCTCATCTTCGACGAGATCCAGTGCGGTGTGGGCCGCTCGGGCGCGTTCACCGCTGCGGAGGCGTACGGTGTCGTCCCCGACGCGCTCACG
>DATEOL010000364.1:0-6731 GCA_035274025.1 Gemmatimonadales bacterium
CGCACAGGTAAACCATCGCGCGCGCCGTCACCTCGTTGTTGCTCGCGATCCCCCGGCGCGTCGCCTGCGCCGGGCTCAGCGACCTGACCAGCGCCACCGTCGAGTCGCGCACTGCTCCAAGCTCGTCGGTGAGGCTCGCCAGCGTGCGCCGCGATGACTCGGCTCCCGCCGACCAGACCTCCTGTTCCATCGAAGGAAGCGGTGCCGGATCGGACCGCGAGAAGTGGGCCGCCCGATAGCCGAAGACTCGCTCGGTATCCGCGACGTGCCCCACCACCTCCTTGATGGTCCACTTGCCCGGCGCGTACCGATAGTCGCCCTGCGCTTCGGAGAGCGACTTGAGCAGCGCCACGATGCTCTCCCGCTGCTGCTCCAGGATTGCGGCGATCTCCCCCTCGGGCACCAGCGAGATATACCGTCCGTAGTACGCGGCGTATTCAGTGGGCTCGGGACGTCCGATCTGCTGCGTCATGGCGCTTCTCCGTTGTCGATCTTCCTGAAACGTACGTCGAGCGCGCGGCCGGCGAAGATCCTGAGCCCGGTCACATGTCCTGAAGCGTCTCGCATGAACCGCACCGTGCTTGGGTTCCCCTGCGCGCTGAAACCATCGTGATAGATCGGGCGCAGCGTGAGTGCCGGGTCCAGCGGCGGACGGAGGACCAGTCTGCCATCCTTCACGCTCAGCGCGAAGGTGACCAGGAGCTCCTCGCTCCGATATCTGCCGACGTAGTTCTCCAGCGTGACGCCTGTCGTGTCGGCCGGATCCATCCTGTTGTAGCGGTGGACACCATTGTTCCGCTCGACGAGGTGGACACTGCTCCCTTTGCCCTCGAAGTCGAGCGGACCGGTCAGGGCATTCCAGAACTTGCCGGAGCCCAGCGACGTCAGCTTCCGCATCGGTCCGCCGGCGGAGACGCTGAGATCGGCGCCGTCGGCGCGGACGTTGAGGATCCGGTCGTTGGTTGAGTCACGCCACATCCCCGCGAGCGGGGCGACGTCCCCGGCGCCCACCGCGACGACCGGTGCCGGAGGCGACTCTTCCGCGGGCAGTCCGAGGATGATTCGGGCCATCTGGTGGGCGTACCCGCCCGCGTCCGCGCTGCCGGCATTGCACCAGACCGCGACGGAGAGGTCCTTGTCGGGCCAGCGGGCGAGGAAAGTCCGATACCCCGCCGTGGCGCCGCCGTGGGAGATCTCCCGTACGCCGCGGTAGGTGTCGATCGTCAAGCCCAGCGCGTAGTTCGATTTCGAGCCGTCGGTAAGCGGTCGGGGCGTCTCCAGCTGCTTCACGACGTCACGCGTGAGCGGCGCGGTTCCAGCCGTCAGGGCGTCGTTCCACTTGAGCAGGTCGGGAATGGTCGAAAGCAGGCCGCCGTTCCCGTACACCATCGTGAACGGCATGTCCTGCTGCCAGGCGCCGTTCCTCACCGGACTGTACGCCGTCGCGCGTCCCTTCACCACCCGGCGATAGTCGTCCCGCCATTCGGTGTCGTTCATGCCGAGCGGCACGAAGAGGCTGTCCTGGCTCCATTCAGCGAGCGACTTGCCCGTCACGCGCTGCACGATCGCGGCGGCGAGCGCGTACCCGGTGTTGCTGTAGAGGTAGAGGCTGCCAGGCTCGAAGTTGAGCGCCCGCTGCCGGCTCACCAGGTCGAGGATCAGCGGAATCGAGTGCACCTGGGTCCCCGGTGGCCAGCCGGTCAGGCCGAGCAGGGCCCACTGGTCCCGGAGCCCGCTCGTGTGGGTGAGCAGGTTCCGGATGGTGATGGTGGGCCCGAAGTTCGGGACTTCGGGCAGGTGCTTCCGGATGTCATCGTCGAGCGAGAGCTTGCCCTGCTTCGCGAGCAGGACCATCACCGCCGAGGTGAACTGCTTGGCCACCGAACCCGATTCGGAGATGGACTCGGTGGTGAGCGGCACGCCGTACTCGAGGTTCGCCATGCCGTAGGCTTTGAGGTGCAGCGTGTTGCCGTGCTGCCGGGCACCCGCGATGCATCCCGGGCCATCGGTCCGGGTCCATTGCGAGAAAACGCTGTCGATCCGCGGATCGGACTGCGCAGCAAGCAGTGAGGAGTGAGCAGTGAGCAGTAACAGCACGAAGGCCCTGCCCGTCGGCCCGTCCGCCCGTCGGCCCGTCATCGTGACTCCGGCATGAGAGTAACTCGAATGTAATTCGCGGGATCGAGGATCTTCCGCGCCATGTCGCGCAGCGCGGTACGCGTAAGCAACGCGCCATCCCCCCGCGGATCGACCACGACCTCGGGGGGACCACCCGTCTGGGCGATCGCGGCGATCTGGCTGATCCAGTACCCATTCTGCCGCAGCGCCGTTTCGCGCGACCGCGCTTCCGCTTCCACCACCTTGAGGATATCACGCTCCGCCGGGCCGTTGGTGCGAATGGTGTCGATGGCGGCGAACACCGTGCGCACCAGCTCCTCGGTCCGGTCGGGTGCCGAGGAGAAGCCGATGGTGAAGCTGTATTCCTCCCGGGGGACCCGCGAGGCGTTGCCGAACACCGAAACATCGTAGGTGCCACCGAGCGCCTCGCGCAGCAGCTCCCGGAGCCGGATCTCGAGCACCGACCCGAGCCCCCGGATGACGGCGCGCTCGTTGCGCGAATAGGGCATCGGTCCGGTGTAGACGATCTGGGTGCGGCTCCTTGGCTCGACGCCCTTGCGGACCACCCGTTCGACGACGCCGCGAGGAGACTCGATGCCCGGGTCCCGCCAGGTCTCCTGGCGCCGGGTCGCCGGGAGCGCGCCGAGCCAGCGCTCCACCAGGGGACGAATCGAGTCGAGCTGGAAGGCGCCGACGATCGCGAAGGTGAAGTCGCTCGCGTCGGAGTACCGGTCCCGGTAGAAGGCGTACGCGGCTCCGAGATCGAGCGAATCGATCCGGGCCGGCGTGATGGGCCGGGTGCGTGGATGGTGATTGGAGAGCGTGACCGAGAGGGTGTCGCTGAACACCGCATCCGGATCGGCTCCGCGGTTGGCGATCGCGGATCGCACGTTGCCGATGAAGGCGCGGAACGCCGTGGTATCGGCGCGGGGCGCCGTCATCCGGAGCCAGACCAGCTCGAACAGGGTCTCGAGATCCCGCGGGGACGCGCTGCCCGAGAGCCCTTCCTGGGTCATCGTGATGTTCGCTTCGACCGATGCCACCTTGCCGGCAAGCTTCTTCTGCAACGTCGTCGCGTCGAAGGTCCCGAGCCCGCCGAGTCCTACCAGCGGTGCCGCAAAGGCGTCACTCAGCCAGTCCTTGTCCGGTGCCAGCGACGCCCCGCCGGGACTCCAGGCGGTGAGAAGGACCTCATCGGCCTTGAAGTCCGTCGGCTTGAGCAGGACGCGCACCCCGTTCGACAAGGTCCATTCGGTGGTGCCAAGCACGGTGTTCTTCGTCTCCGCCGTGACGCGACCGGGCACCGGCGCCTTCGGCACCAGCGGATCGTTGCCAACGACGTCGTTGTATTCGGTGACCTTCTTCTTCGATACCCCTTCGAGTACGCCGAGGAGCGCGGCGCCATCGGGCGGCGCGAGCCCTTCCTTCTCCGGCGCGTTGACGAGGAGGATGCGCCCCCGTGCGCCGCTCATTTCCCGCCCGGCCGCGTTCACCTCGGCGAGCGTGATCCCGGGGATCATCGCCTTGACGAAGTCGAATTCCTTCTCGATTCCAGGCGCCGGCACACCTTCCAGGAAGTTCGAGACATACTCGCCGATCAGCGAGGATGACGGCGTCTTCTCCCGCTCGGCGAAGGCGCGCTCGTAGGCCCGAATGAATTCCTCGCGGGCGCGATCGAGCTCGGTGGCCGTGAAGCCATGCTGCCGGACCCGCTCAGCCTCCGTCTCCGCCGCCCCGAGCCCGGCCTCGAGCCCACCATCCTGGACCGCGACTCCCAGCGAAGCGAACAGTACCGGACGAACGAAGCGACCCCGGCCGGCACCGGCTCCGATGTAGGGAGGATTCTCCCGCCGGGTCAGCTCGTCGAGACGCTGGTTGAGGATCAGGTCGTGGAGGTCTGAAACCAGCATGGCCCGGAAGGCAGCCACCGTCCCGGGATCGCGCTCCGGCAGGCGCCATGCCACCGTGACCCGACTCGACGTCGCCTCGGCGTCGGTGGCCACCGCCACCAGCGTCGTGTCGGACATCGGCGCGGCTGGCTCGGGTCGCGGGCGGGGATTAGCCCGCCGTGGCAGTGCCCCAAAGCGTGACTTGATCATGGCGGCCACCGAGTCGGCATCGAAATCGCCCACCGCCATCACGGCCATCAGGTCGGGTCGGTACCAGTCGCGATAGAAGCGGGTGAGTGCCGCGTGAGGAAACGTCTCCAGCGTCTCCTTGTCGCCAATCGGCAGGCGCTCCGCATAGCGGGATCCGGCGAGCAGCACCGGCAGCTGCTTGTCGAACATCCGTGACTCGGCGCCGAGGCCGAGCCGCCACTCCTCGATGACCACACCCCGCTCACGATCGATCTCCTCCGGCTCGAACGAAATGCCGTTCGCCCAGTCCTCGAGGATGTCGAGCGCGCGCGGGAAGACTGCGGCGGAATCGGTCGGGATCTGGAGCTGGTAGATCGTCTCGTCGAATGAGGTGCTGGCGTTGAGGTGCGCCCCGAAGCGCATTCCCAGTCCCTCGATGAAGTCGACCAGGGCCTGCTTCTCGAATCGCTTCGTCCCATTGAACGCCATATGCTCGACGAAGTGCGCCAGCCCCTGCTGGTCATCGTCCTCGAGTACCGAGCCCGCATTCACGACGAGCCTGAGCTCGGCGCGATGTTCGGGGTAACGATTGGCGCGAACATACCAGGTCAGCCCGTTCTCGAGTTTTCCGTACCGTACCGCGGGGTCGAGTGGAAGGCGGGTCGTGTCCTGGGCGGAGTGGAGCACAGAGCACAGTGCACAGAGCACAGCAAATGGCGTCATGGTTGTTGCAGTTCCTGTGCTCGGTGCGCTGTCCTCTGTGCTCTGCGCTTAGCGGGCAGAGGCCCCGAACCGGAGCTGGATGGTGGCGATGTTCTGGCCGAGGGTGACGATGTAGAGGCGGTCGTATTCGGAATCCGGCATCGGTGGGCCCGGATCTCCACCCAGCGCCTGCACCAGTCCAGGCGTCGTGTTGCTGTGTCCGACCACCAGGTGGCGTCCCGGTATGCTCTTCAGCCTGGTGGCGAACTCGCCGAGCTTGGAAGGATCGTAGACCTCGAGTTTGACCCGGGTCCGGGCGGACAGCGGCTCGACGGTCGCCCGTGTCCGCTTGAAGTCCGTCGTCCATATATGGGTGATGCCCGCGTCCTTGAGCATCCGCGACAGGTCTTCGGCCCGCTCTTTTCCAGTATCGGTGAGCTCGGGATCCTTGCCGGTATCGGCTTTTTCAGCGTGCCGCACCAGGTAGACGATCGATACGTTCTGCTTGTCCTCAGCCCGATCCCACTGCTTGTTCGCCTGGGCGGCGAGCGGAGCGGCGGGTTGAAGGATGTACGCCGAGGCAAGAACGGCGGATAGAAGAAGCGATGCCCGCATGACGCCCTCTCGTGACTCGTGACTCGTGACTCGTGACTCGTGACCGCCGCTAGCAGCTTACCGGACGGTCGGATACTTGATCCCCAGCTGCTCGAGGTATGTCCGATACTTCGTCGGATCGTAGTAGAACTGTTTCATCTTGTCCCGGTATCGGGCCATGATTCCCGCATTGAGCTCGATGGCCGGCTGGTCCTCGGGACGTAGGAAGGAAGCGTACTTCTCGTCTTTGGTCTGGACCTGCCTGAAATCGGTCCACGCGCTATCGACCAGGCCAGGACGTCCGAGCAGGTCGAGCATCGTCATCGCCACCACCTTCGCCCCCGCCGTTGCGCCCTTGTGGGCGATCGGCGTCGCCATCGCGACCGCGCTGGCCCAGCTGTGGCCCGGGGTGTTCGGGATGTTGGCCGGATAGCTGAGGTGGACCGTGGGGACGCTCCAGCCGATGTCGCCGATGTCATCGGAGCCGCCGCCCGGATTCAGCGAGTCGGGGACCGGTCCGTGGAGGTCGGAGATCTTGGACGCGAGCCCGGTGACCGGGACCTTCATCTCGGTCTGCAGCGCCTTGGCCAGCTTCTGGTCGTCCTCCGACCAGGTCGGGAGGCCGACCGTCTGCGCGTTCCTGTACGCCGCGCGGGCGATGGGCTGGTTGAAGTAGTTGGGCCAGGCCGAGCCGATGACCCGCACGTTCGCGAGCTTCACGCTCGCCATCGCCGCGGCCGAGTTCGCCATGGTGTTGCCGAGGTCGAAGAGCTCGCGGATCCGGGCCGGCGTGGTCTCCCGGAAGTAGTACCAGACGCTCGCGGTCCGCGGCACCACGTTGGGCTGGTCGCCGCCATCGCGGATCACATAGTGGACCCTCGTCTGCTGCCGGAGATGCTCGCGCCGGAAGTTCCAGCCGATGTTCATGAGCTCGACGGCATCGAGCGCGCTGCGGCCCCGCCAGGGCGCGCCCGCCGCATGCGCCGCCTCCCCCAGGAAATCGAATTGCGCCGAGATCAGCCCGGTGCCGTCCTGGGCACCCCAGGAGATGTCGAAGTTGTCGCCGACGTGGGTGAAGATGCAGGCGTCCACATCGGTGAAGACGCCGGCGCGCACCAGCGGGGCCTTGCCAGCAAGTTGTTCCTCGGCGACCCCGGGCCAGAGCTTGATGGTCCCCGGGAGCTTGTCGCGCTCCATGATCTTCTTGATCGCGATGGCGGCGGTGATGATCGCCGCCTG
>DATEOL010000365.1:0-4197 GCA_035274025.1 Gemmatimonadales bacterium
CGTTGTCCGGCTTGATGTCGCGGTGGATGATCGAGAGCGCGTGGGCGGCGGAGAGCGCGTCCGCCGTCTCCTTCATGATCCGGCGCGCCTCTTCGGCTGGAAGCTTTCCGCGGCGCTTGATCCGGGCCCCCAGGGACTCGCCTTCGACCAGGCCCATGATGAAGTAGACCAGCCCGTTCCCCTCCCCGACGTCGTGGATCGGCACGATGTGCGGGTGGGAGAGGCGCGCCGCCGTCTGGGCCTCGCGGGTGAAGCGCTCTTTGATCTCTTTCTGGAAGGCCAGCTCGGGAGGCAGGACCTTGATGGCGATCCGGCGCTGCAGTCGCTCATCGCGCGCGCGGAAGACCACACCCATCCCGCCCCGACCGATTTCCCCCTCGATCGTGTAATCGTCGCCCAGCGCTTCCTTCAGTCGAAGTGCGAGCGGCTTGTCGGTGGAGTCGGTCATTCCCCTGCCGGTAGAAGAGGCGGTGCGCGGGCTGGTTCCGACTGCGATGGAATCCCGCACACAAACGGAAAAATCTGCGTCATTCCGCCCCGCAGGGCAACTTTTCTGGCCGTATGGACCGCGAGCGGCCAAATTGGCAGTCTCAGGGGCCTGTAAACCGGCTCGGGGGAGAACCATTCGTCACGCAAGTGCGTATGGTTTCAATAGGAAGGCGTGTCGGAGCGACTTGGCACGGTGGATGCCCTTGGAGGACGCCATGAACGAACGTCTGACAATACCTGTCCTTCCGCTGCGCGAGGTCGTCCTCTTCCCAGGAGTGACCGCACCCATCGGTGCCGGTCGCCCCGCGACCCTCCGCGCGATCGAAGCCGCACTGGCGACCCCGGACAAGCTGGTCTTCGCTGTTTCCCAGCGGACCAACACCGACCAGGTGAGTCCGGAGACACTCTACACCATCGGGACCGTCGCCCGGATCGGGCAGCTCCAGCGCGGCCTCGGCGGCGTGCAGCTCCTGCTGCACGGCGAGCACCGCGGCATCGGCATTCACATCACCGAGCAGGACGGCTACCTCCAGGCGATCGTGCGCGACGCCGAGGAGCTGCCGCCCATCAACCCCGAAGACCCGGCGTTCGTGGCGCTCTACCGCGAGGTCCGTACCCGGGCCGCCGAGCTGGGCCAGAAGTCGGGGCTGCCGGAAGAAGTCGTGCAGCAGGTTCTCTCCGGTGTGACCGACGCGGGCCGGTTCGCCGACCTCGTGTCCGGATACATCGACATCAACCCGTCCCAGCGCCAGGCGCTGCTCGAGACCCTCTCGGTCGAGGAGCGGCTCCGCCGTGTGCTGGTGCACATGCAGCGGCAGATCTCGGTGCTCGATGCCCAGGAGGAGATCAAGTCGCAGGTGCAGGAAGAGCTGGGGGAGCGGCAGCGCGAGATGTTCCTGCGGGAGCAGCTCAAGCAGATCCGCAAAGAGCTGGGCGAAGGCGACGAGGAGGACGAGCAGGAAGACCTGCGCTCCAAGATCGAAGCCCTCGAGCTCCCCGAGCTTGCCCGCAAGGAAGTCGACCGCGAGCTCAACCGGCTCGGCCGGCTCTCCCGTGAATCGATGGAAGCCCAGGTGGTCCGGAACTTCCTCGAGACCATCCTCGAGTTGCCGTGGAACACCCGCACCGAGGATCATCTCGACATCCCCAAGGCGGGTGACATCCTCGACGAGGACCACTATGCCCTCGGTGACGTGAAGGACCGCGTGCTCGAGTTCCTTGCCGTCCGCCAGCTCCGTGACCAGGCGGGCAGACGGGCAGACGGGCCGGCGGGCAGTGATTCCGATGACTCGCCAGCTTCCGCCTCCTCGACCGGTGAACAGCCCGTCCGCCCGTCCGCCCGTCCGCCCATCCCGGGCAACGACGATGACAAGGCGAAGGGCCCGATCCTGCTGTTCGCCGGTCCCCCGGGCGTCGGCAAGACCTCGGTGGCCAAGTCGATCGCCCGCGCGATGGGACGGAAGTACGTCCGCATCTCGCTCGGTGGCGCCCGGGACGAGGCCGATATCCGCGGCCACCGCCGGACCTACGTCGGCGCCATGCCTGGCCGCATCATCCAGGGACTCAAGCAGGCCGGTTCGAAGAACCCCGTATTCCTTCTGGATGAGGTGGACAAGCTCGGCGTCTCCTTCCAGGGCGACCCGGCGTCGGCCCTCCTCGAGGTGCTCGATCCGGCCCAGAACGATTCGTTCACCGATCACTATCTCGGCGTGCCGTTCGACCTGAGCGAGGTGCTCTTCATCGCGACCGCCAACTACCTCCAGAACATTCCCGGTCCGCTGCTCGACCGGATGGAGGTCGTGGAGTTCACCGGGTACACCGAAAAGGAAAAGCTCGAGATCGCGAAGAAGTACCTCGTGCCCCGGCAGTTCACCGAGAATGGTGTCACGCCGAGCCAGCTCGACCTGACCGACGACGCGGTCAGCGAAATCATCACCGGGTACACCCGGGAATCCGGCGTCCGCCAGCTCGAGCGCGAGATCGGCAAGCTGGCCCGCAAGGTCGCGCGCAAGATCGCGTCGCGCGAAGCTGAGACGGTGAAGGTGGACCGCGCCGAGGTCGATGACCTGCTCGGACGGCCCAAGATCCATCCTGAGAAGAAGCTGCCCGACGACCAGGTGGGCGTGGCCACGGCGATGTACTACACGCCGGTGGGTGGCGACATCATGTTCATCGAAGCCAGCACCATGAAGGGCCGCGGCGACCTCGTCCTCACCGGTCAGCTCGGCGACGTGATGAAGGAAAGTGCTCGTGCCGCGCTCACCTATGCCAAGGCGCACGCCGCGGCGCTCCGGATCCCAGAGGAGATGTTCGAGCGCGAAGTCCACATTCACGTGCCCGCGGGCGCGGTGCCGAAGGAAGGCCCGTCCGCCGGCGTGACGATGGCGACCGCGCTCATCAGCGCCCTGTCAGGTCGTCCCGTGCGTCACGACATCGCGATGACCGGCGAGATCACGCTGCGAGGTCGGGTGCTCCCGATCGGTGGGCTCAAGGAGAAGGTGCTCGGCGCGGTGCGCGCGGGAATCAGCCGCGTCGTGATTCCGGCCGAGAACGAGCCCGACCTGGAAGACCTCCCGGCCGATGTCCGGAAGAAGATCGAGGTGTTCCCGGTGTCGGAGCTCGGCGAAGCGCTTGCCCTCACCCTGCGCGGCGCGTCATTCCGGGAAGGACGGCTCCTGTTCGGAAACGAGGAGCCGAAGGACGTCGCACCGCTGAGTCAGTCGTACCTGCACTGACCGACCATCCGCCCCTAGTCGGCGGTGATATCCGGCCCGGTTGGTCCTTTGGTGAACGCGTCCTCGACCGCGCGGATCGCGGCCTCGAGCTTGGCAGCGGTCTCCGCGCTCCGCCCCGGCTTCGCGGTCACGAACCGCTCCGCCGTGCGGCAAATGAGGCTCACCTCGGTGTAGCCGTACGCGCCGGCCGAGCCCGCGAGCCGGTGAAAGAGCATCGGAAGCGGCGGCTCGGGCTCACCGCCCTCGAGCCATGCCCCCGTCGTGCGCCGGAGATCCTGGATTCTCGCCGGGACCTCGCCGAGGTAGTCGCGACGGAGTCGCGCCATGAGGTCCTGCAGGGAGTCGTGAGTCACGAGTCGCGAGTCGTGAGAAGTTGACCTGCGAGGCTCCTGATTGCCTGCCGAGCCGCGGCGATGAGTACCGGCGCCCCGCTCCAGTAACCCGTGACATGCTCACCCGACACGCTCGTCACCAGTCCCGCGCGCTCATCGATCGCCGCGAGCAGGGGCCGACCCGGCCAACCTGACGGTTCAATCAACTGAATGCTCGCGACCTCGCCGGTCACCGGTTCATCGGACCAGAGGGACAGCGTCACTCCCGATTGCGAAGCCCGGCGGAGGGCGGGGCCCAGCATCCGATACGACTCCCCCGGTGCACAGAGGTCGACCCGGTCTTTCGCACGCGCGATCTCGAGCGTGAGGAGCTGGCCCGCGCCGCGCAGCGTGGTGACTTCGATCAGCGAGGGAGAAGCCGGCGCCGATACCCGCTCGAGCTCCCGGGACAGGGTCTCGATGGCCTGCGCCTGCCGGTCGACGACTCGACCGAGCAGCACCTGGGGGGCCTCGGGCCGGTATCGCCGGGGGCGACCAGGTTCAGCCCGTGCCGCCCCTTTCGCCACGAGACCCTCGAGCGCCGAATAGGCGTTCGCACGCGCGAGCCCCGCGGCACGCGCGATGGCGTAGCCGGTTCCGGG
>DATEOL010000366.1:0-5195 GCA_035274025.1 Gemmatimonadales bacterium
GCGCGGCACTCGCGGCCGGGCATGTGCAGGCGCGCGATCTCCAGATCCTGCCGGGGAATGTCTGCACGCCGTCACACATTGCCTCGGTGGCGAGCGACATCGCCACGCGTCACGGCTTCGGCATTGAAGTCTTCGACCGGAAGTCCATCGAGGCCGAGGGCATGGGCGCCCTGCTCGCCGTGGCCCAGGGCGGTGGGGAAGAGCCCCGCTTCATCGTCCTCGAATACAAGGGCAGCAACGACGCGCCGGTCGTCCTGGTCGGGAAGGGCATCACCTTCGATACCGGCGGCATCTCGATCAAGCCCGCGGACAAGATGGAGGACATGAAGTTCGACATGTCCGGCGCCGCCGCCGTCCTCGGCGCGTTCGAGACGCTGGGGCGGCTCAAGCCGAAGGTGCACGTGATCGGCTTGATCCCCTCCTGTGAAAACATGCCCTCCGGCAGCGCCTACAAGCCGGGGGATGTAGTGAAGAGCCACCTTGGGAAAACCATCGAGGTGATCAACACCGATGCCGAAGGCCGTGTCATCCTGTGCGACGCCCTGTCGTATGCGCGCCGGTTCAAGCCCGCGTGCGTGATCGATGCCGCCACCCTGACCGGGGCCGTGGTCATTGCGCTCGGCCATACCGCGGCCGGGGTCCTGGGAACCGACGACACCCTGATTGCCGGTATCAAGGCCGCGGCGGTGCGAAGCGGCGAGCGGGTCTGGGAGCTTCCGCTCTGGGACGACTATCGTGACCTCATCAAGTCCGACATCGCCGACATCAAGAACAGCGGTGGACGCCCGGCCGGAACGATCACCGGCGCGTGGTTCCTGCGGGAATTCACCGAAGACTATCCCTGGGCTCATCTCGACATCGCGGGAACGGCGTATACCGACCGCGAGTCGCCGGCGATGGTGAAGGGACCGACCGGCATGGCCGCCCGGCTGTTCGCGGAGTTCGTGCTCGCGCGTGGCTGAGAAGCGGGCGACGGGCAACCAGGCGAGCGGGCGATGGAGGCTCCTTGCCCTGGTCGCCGTGTTCGTAGGCCTGGTCGGTGTCCAAGAGGGGCACGCGCAGGTCGACACCGCCCGGGCGCGGGCTGATTCCGCGCGGGCCGACTCCATTCGCGCGGCGCAGGCCGATTCCAACAACAGTTACACCCTGATCGTGCGAGGACGGGAGGATGCGCAGACGTATGTGCGAACCTTCCCGCGCGGTGGCTCGAACGCGTTGCTGCCGCCCTTCGCGCGCATCGTCATCCCGCGCGACTCCATCGATTACATGAACGCCGAGACCCTCGGTGACGTCCTCGCGACGGTCCCGGGCGTGTACCTCTGGCGTGGCGGATGGGCAGGGCGCCCGGAGCTGCCCAACTATGCCGGTCGCGGGGCGACCTCGGTCGAGTACGTGATCGACGGCCTGCCCTGGACACCGATGGGACCCGACAGTCTCGCGGTGGATCCAAGCCAGCTGCCGATTGGCCTGCTCGATCGTATCGAGATCGAGCAGTACCCCGGCCTGCTCCGCGTCAACCTGTTCTATCACCAGCACGATGTGCTCGCGCCACGAACCCGAATCGCCGTGGCGCGAGGGAATTTCGAGCAGGCGCGCTACGAAGGCCTGATCGAGAAGCGCTGGAAATCGGGCGTCGGCTTCGCCCTCGGCATCGAATACCGGCTCAACGACGGCCCCAACGACGCCTATGGCGAGAGCCAGGTTTCCAACGCCTGGGTGCAGACGGACTGGGTGCCCTCGGAGAAATTCGGCGTGCAGCTCCGCTGGTTACGCATGGCGCCGGATCGGTCCCGGGTCCTCACCCGCGAGGAGCCGGTCGATACGCTCGTGCGCCCGCTCAACGGCTCCCGGTCGGACCTCAGCCTCCGCGCATTCCTGAAGAGCAGCAGGGAGCACGGAGTCGGTCGCCGCCTGGACGCGGTCTTCGACAATGTCTCGTGGACCGGGGACGGCGGTGAGCAGTCACGATGGCAGACCGGACTGATCTTCTCATCGCGGCAGCGCACCTCGAGCCTGGGCCTCACCGCGCTCTACGGGTCGCGCTGGACGCGACTGGACACCCGCGCGATCGCGGGATGGTCACCGCTTTCCCAGGTGAGCGCGTCACTCGAGGGTGTGTACCAGACCTATGAGGCGGACCGCTCGGCAAAATGGCTCACGGCGCGGGCCGGCCTCACGTTGCCGTATGGTCTTCGGGTCTCGGGAGCCTGGCGGCAAGGAAATGTGATCGACCAGCCCGCCATTCCCGGCGACTCGAACCAGGACCTTGCCGATCGCGAGGCAATCGCTGAGTGGAACCCCGTTCGCATGGTGACCGCGCGAGCCGGGTTCATGCGACTCTCGGCGTTTCGTCCGACCGGCTACTGGTACTACGCTCAGCTCGATTCGATCGCGCCATCGGGGCCCACCAAGTGGTTGAGCCTTGGCGGCCGCATCGCGCCCCGCCAGTGGTTCACCATTTCGGGCTGGTACCAGTATCCACTGGGTACCGGACCGGAGGGGACGCCACCGGGATATTCCTTCGTTCAGGCGGCGATCCAGTCGAAGTTCCTGCGCACTTTCCCGAGCGGGATCTTCAATCTCAAGCTCGCCACGACGATGGAGAGCTGGGGTACTGGCGTGCTCGGCCGGGACAACGAGGGGGAGCCTGTCACCCTCAAGGGGGCGACCATCTTCCGCGGGCTCATTCAGATGCAGTTCAGTGGCCTCATTCTCTACTGGGACCGTTCCAACCTCCTCAATGCCGATCTCCCGTATGTGCCGGGGCTTCCCATGCCCCGGAACGTCAGCACCTACGGGGTCCGGTGGGTGTTCCTGAATTAGATCAACGCCCCGGGCTCACTACCCGGGAAAGGGCTGCCGTAGCCCGTCGCCCGTAACCCGCATATCTTTCAAGGCTTTTCAAGCCTCGGGAGCTACGTGCCTTTCAGCATGACCGGGTTCGGCGCGGCGGAAGGGCCCGCGGGAAGGGGACAGCTCCGGGTCGAGATCCGGACCGTCAATCACCGGTTTTTCAACCCGGCGTTCAAGCTGCCGGGAGAGCTGGCGGCTCTCGAGGGCGAGGTCCGCGACCGGCTCAAGCGTGAGTTCGAGCGCGGTCACATCGCGGTCTCCGTGCGCTGGGCTGACAACGGCAGCCGAGGCGGCACACTGCAGCTCAACGTCGACCGCGCCCGTGAAGCGATGGCGCGACTCCGCGAGCTGCAGACCGCCGTCGGGCTGACGGGGGAGATCTCCCTCGAGCTGCTCTCACGCCAGATGGACGTGTTGAGCGTCGACGAGCCAGAGACCGCGCCGATCCCCTGGGCGGAGGTCGAGCCGATCGTCGCGCGGGCAGCGGCGGAATGCCGGGCCATGCGTCGCCGCGAAGGACAGTCGCTTGCCGCCGAGCTGGAGCACCGGGTGGAAGCGATCGCGCAGCTCGCCGCGCAAGTGGAGGCACACGCGCCAGAGCGGCTGGTGCGGGAGCGCGACCGGCTTCGGGCCGCGATCGCCCAGCTGCTCGACGGGCGCGCGGCGGACGAGACCAGGCTGGCGCAGGAGCTGGCGCTCTACGCCGACCGGCTCGACATCACCGAGGAGCTGGTGCGGCTGCGGGCCCACCTCGTCGCGACACGCGAGGCGCTGCGAGTCGAGCAGGCCGTCGGCAAGCAGCTTGGCTTCCTGGCCCAGGAAATCGGTCGCGAAGTCAACACCATTGGCTCGAAGGCGAACGATGCGACGATCGGGCAGCTCGCGATCGCGATGAAAGGGGAGCTGGAGAAATTCCGGGAGCAGGTCGAGAACCTCGAGTGAGACCGTTTCTCCTGGTGCTCTCCTCGCCGTCCGGCGGAGGGAAGTCGACCATCGCCCGCCACCTGTTGATGGCGCGCGAAGACCTGGGATACTCGGTGTCCGCCACGACGCGCGCGCCACGGCCCGGGGAGCAGGATGGGGTCGACTACCACTTCATCCCCGTCGTCGAGTTCACCCGTCGGGTCGACGCCGGTGAGTTCGTGGAATGGGCCGAGTACGGCGGATCGAAGTATGGCACGCTGAAGGTCGAGGTGGAGCGGGTGATGGCCGAGGGCCGCAGCGTCGTCCTCGACATCGAGGTGGCCGGGGCCCGGCAGGTGCGGAAGGCATTCCCGGAGTCGGTGCACGTCTTCGTGCTGCCGCCGTCGGGCACGGTGCTCGCGCAGCGCCTCAAGATGCGGCGCACCGACGACGCGTCGGCCCAGGCACGCCGGCTCGCGATCGCGAAGGAAGAGATTGGAGCCGCGGTGGAGTATGACTACGTGGTCGTCAACGACGATCTCGTGACGGCCGTAGCGCAGGTAGCGGCGATCCTCGACGCGGAGGGTCGCCGGACACGACGGATGGCTGACCTCGACGAAACCGTCGCCCGGCTGCGGGCGGACCTCAAGTAAGCGAGGAGCGGAAGGTCCCGCTCTCTAAACAGGATCCAGAGGAGGAATTGAATGGAGATCTTCACGCCGCAGGATGCCGCGAGGAACGCGGGCACCAAGTATCGCGCCATTCTGGTCGCCGCCCGGTTTGCGCGGATGCTGAACGAGGTTCCCCGCGACCACCAGGTGAGCTGGGACGAGGAAGACCGGCGCCAGAAGCTCACGACCCTTTCCATGTCCAAGCTGGTGACTGGCGAGCTGGGCTACCGCGAACTTCGGCGGCGGCGGTCGGAGGTCTGAGTGCGACTCGCCGGGCGTCGAGTGGTTCTCGGCGTCACGGGCGGGATCGCCTGCTACAAGAGCTGCTTCCTCGTTCGCCGGCTGCGTGAGGCCGGGCTCGAGGTCGAAGTCGTGATGACACGGGGCGCCACGAAGTTCGTGCGCCCCGTGACGTTCGAGGCACTCAGCGGGCGACCGGTCCACACCTCGCTCTGGACTCGCGGCGAGGCGCTGGCCCACGTGCGCCTGCCCGACGAGGCCGACCTGGTGATCGTGGCGCCGGCCACTGCCCATCTCATCGCGCGCGCCGCCCTCGGTCTCGCCGAGGATCTGCTCACGTCCATCCTGCTGGCCCGCAACGGACCGGTGCTTATCGCGCCGGCCATGAACGACCAGATGTACGCCGCGCCGCCGACCCAGGCGCATGTCGCCTCACTGCGCGCACGGGGGTGGAACCTCGTGGGTCCGGCGACGGGCGCGCTCGCCGAGGGCGACAGTGAGCTGCCCGGCCGTATGTCTGAACCGGAC
>DATEOL010000367.1:0-4564 GCA_035274025.1 Gemmatimonadales bacterium
AGCCAGCGGTACCGCTTGAGGCCCTGGAAAAGGCGACCGAGACTGAGCCCGCCGGCCTCAGCACCGTGATGCGACGCCGCCAGCCCGCCGCCAACCTCGGGAAGGTAGGGGAGGTTCTGGGGAGCCTGGGTGCCCAGGGTCTGCGGTCCGACAGGAGTCAGGGAGCTGGCCATAGTCTCGTGAGTCTTCAATTGTACCGACGCATGGAGTGGTCGCGCATGCACCGCCGCCTTTAGAGTGGCGAATCGCCACCACTCCATTGCAAGTGCGATACCGCAGCCCGGTCGCGGACCAAGCAACTCCAGTTGCATTGATCCCTCGAATGTGTAGTATGTACGCTACGGTAGGGCAATGCTTGGTACGGTTTGGGCGTGTCATTCAACCCGCAGGTTGTGGCGTGCCCGTACCGCGGGCACGGATTTCGCTCCCTGCTTGCCACGAATACCCAACACTTCTGCTGGACGAATAGGCAACACCGGGTAAGGACGGAATGGGCATCTCCCACGTGCGTGCATCTGATCCGCCGTCGTCTTCGCCGCCTTCTTCGCCGAGGGATCCGCTTGCGATTCCGGCGGAGGTCAAGGCCAGCATCAAGATCCTGCTGGTCGATGATGACCGCAGCCTCAGGGAGAGCTGCGCCAGTGTCCTGCAGATGGATGGGTACAGCGTGACCCTTGCGGGTCGTGGTGAAGAAGCGCTGGAGATGGTGAAGCGGCGCAAGTTCGACATCATCCTGGTCGACCTGTACATGTCGCAGGTCTCCGGGCTCGAGCTTCTGCGCGCCGCGCTGGATACCAATCGCGACACCATCGTGGTCGTGATGACCGGCAACCCGAGCGTGACGACGAGCATCGAAGCGCTCCGCGCCGGGGCCTGGGATTACCTCCCGAAGCCATTTTCCGCGACTCATCTGCAGGTGCTGATTGGCCGCGCCTCGCACGCCGTCATGGTCAATCGCGAGGCTTCCGACCTCCGGCTGCAGGTCCTGCAGCAGTCGACCCAGGGCGAGGGTGGGGGAACCCCGCTCATCGGCATCTCGCCGCTCTTCCGGAAGGCCGTGGAGCTTTCCCGCAAGGTGGCGGGGACCGATGCCTCGGTCTTCATCACCGGCGAATCGGGCACCGGCAAGGAAGTCATCGCGCAGTTCATTCACGCGCACAGCCGCCGGGTGAAGAAGCAGATGGTGGCCATCAACTGCGCCGCCCTGCCCGAACCCCTGCTGGAGTCCGAGATGTTCGGTCACCGCAAGGGCTCCTTTACCGGGGCCGATCGCGACAAGCCGGGCCTGCTCGAGACCGCCAATGGCGGCACGCTCTTCCTGGACGAGCTGACCGAGATGTCGCTGCCGCTCCAGGCCAAGCTGCTGCGGGTCATCCAGGACGGCGTGGTGCGCCGGGTCGGATCGGAGCAGCCTGACGCCGTCGTCGACGTCCGCTTCATTTCGGCGACCAATCGTGACCCGCAGCAGGCGGTCTCGGGCGGGATCCTCCGTGGCGACCTGTTCTACCGGCTGCGCGTCGTGCCGATCCACCTTCCGCCGCTTCGCAAGCGCCCGGAAGACATTTCGCTGCTCGCGAATCACTTCCTGAGTCACTACTGGCGCCACCATCGCCAGACGCCCGACCGCACCCCCAAGCTTTCCGATGCGGCGTTCGCGTTCCTGCGCTCGCGGCCGTGGAAGGGCAACGTGCGGGAGCTGCAGAATGTCATCGAGCACGTCGCGGTCCTGGTCGATCCCGATCACGTCATCGAGCCGGATGACATCCCGATCTATGACGACGGCGGTGCCGCCAATGAGGGAATGGCTGAGCACCCGGCGCAGATCGTGGTTCCGGACGAGCCGTATCACGTCGCCAAGGACCGTATCATCGCGCAGTTCGAAAAGGATTACCTGACGCGTCTCATAGCGCGGGCGGGCGGCAACATGTCCAAGGCGGCGCGACTCGCCAAGGTCGATCGCACTACATTGTACCGTCTCATGGAAAAACACAGCATCCTCAGGGAGGAAGACGCCGGGGCGATCGAATGAGCGCCCGGGGGGCCACTCGCCGTCCCGCACTCGAGCTGCTCGAGGGCGCGGAACGACGGGTTGCCACGGAGGCCGATCGCGTTCGCGAGGACGCGGCGACCCCCGATGAAGTGGTTCGCACCGCGGCTGCCCTGGTGGCCGAGGTGGTTGCGCGCGCATCCGACGAGCCCCTCACCGAGGTGAGTCCCGCGTCAGTGCTCGCGCGACGGGTGCTCGGGATGCTCAGGGCCAACTTCGTTTCCGACGTGGCCGCGGCGAGCCCGCAGCCGTCGACCGCCGAGCTGCTACCCGTGCTCGTGGCGTTCGAGCAGGTCGAGGCGCGACTCGCGCCCACCTGGGATCAGCGTTTCGCCGACCGGATGTCGGGACCGGACGGACTCGAGCTTGTCGTCGAAGTCGCCCACGATCTTCGCTCCCCGCTCACCTCGATTCTTTTCCTGGCCGAAACCCTGCTCCGGGGTCGCTCGGGTCCGGTCACGGCGTTGCAGGAGCGCCAGCTCGGGCTGATCTACAGCGCGGCCTTCGGCCTGAGCTCGGTCGCGAGCGACGTCGTGGAGCTGGTTCGCGGCAGAGACCGGCTTGCGGACCTCGAGCCGATGCCGTTCTCGGTGGGCGACATCTTTGAATCGGTGCGCGACATCGTGCGACCGATCGCGGAAGAGAAGGGTCTCGAGGTGCGCCTGATGCAGCCCGCGCGGCCCTTCCGTCTGGGCCATCCCGTCGCCCTCAACCGCGTGCTGCTCAACCTGGTGACCAACGCGCTCAAGTTCACCGACGAGGGCACGGTCGAGCTCGCGGCGCGGGAGCGCGACCAGTTCGTCGAGTTCTCGGTGCGCGACACCGGACGCGGCATCCCGCCCCAGGCGATGGCCCTGCTCTTCGAGCCCTTTCGCCGCCGGCAGCGCGAGCGGGAGTACGCATTCTCGGGTTCGGGCCTGGGCCTTTCGATCTGCCGGAAGTTCGTCGAGGCCATGGGATCACAGCTGGAGGTCCAGACCGAGCTGGGGAAGGGAACCCGCTTTCACTTCGCGCTCCTGCTCCCGAGCGCGGAGCTGTCCTCACCCGCGGGCCCATCCTACGCAGGGTTGCGTTAGTCCGCGGGAAAACCCCCTCACCATGCCCGCGCACGCCACGCTGAAGCTCAGCATCTGCATCTGCACGTTCAATCGCGAGCGCCTGCTGCGGCAGACGCTGGACCGGCTCGCCCGCGCAGCCGTCCCCAGCGACGTCTCGCTCGAAGTCGTTGTCGTCGACAACAATTCCACCGATGGAACGACCCGGGTCATCGAGGAGGCTGCCCGCGCCCTGCCGATTCGAGGTGTCCGTGAGTTGACACCCGGGATCGCCGCAGCGCGGAATGCCGCGGTCAGGGCCGCCGCCGGCGACCTGGTCCTCTGGCTGGATGACGATGTGTTGATCGAGCCGGACTGGATCGCGAAATACGTCTCGACCGCCCGCGCGAATCCCGGAGTGTCGCTCTTCGGTGGGCCCGTCCGTCCGCACTTCGAAGGAACTCCTCCGTCCTGGGTGATGGAGCTTCTGCCCGAGATTCGCCAGGCCTACGCGTTGCGCGAATTCCCCGAGGGACGCGTTGTCATCGACAAGGACCACCTCCCGTATGGCGCCAATTTCGGGACCCGGCGGGCGATTCATGACCAGCTCGGATTCGATACGGCGCTCGGCCGTGTCGGTGCCGACGGTGGCTGCCTGAGCGAGGAGTCGACGTTCTTCGAGGCCGCGCTCAACATGGGTTTCAAGGGGTTGTGGCTGCCCGACAACGCGGTTCGGCACGTGATAACAGGTGAACGCCAGTCCGTGAGTTACCTGCGCCGTTACTTCCGGCTTGCCGGCGCGACCCCCGGTATAGTGCACCCCGGCGCGACCAGCCTGTTCGGGCGGCCGCGCTGGCTCTGGCGTGAATGGGTACAGCAGGAGATCACCTACCTGCTCCTGCGCCACACCGCCGCGGCGCCGCGATGGTTCCCCCACCTCAAGCGCGCCGCGACCGCACAGGGCGCGCTGTTTTCGCGTCGCTGGTGACGGAAGCCACCGGTGATTCCGCGCGGCGGTCGGCAACCATCGCCGATCTCGGGCGCAAGGTCCGCGACGCGATCACCGCACTCGTCCCCCGCGAGGGACGGGTCGCGCTTCTCGACTTTCCCCAATACGGCAACGTCGGCGACTCGGCGATCTGGCTGGGTCAGCTCGCCGCGGTGCGGGCGACCGGCGCGCTGGTCGCGTACGCCTCGAGCGCCCCGGGCTTCGATGCGCGTGAGATGCGGGCCAGGATGCGGCCGGCGAACGGAGTCGTTCTCCTCTCCGGCGGCGGGAATTTCGGCGACCTGTGGCCGGTGCATGGCGAGCTCAGGAGGAAGGTCCTGTCGGAGCTCAGGGAATACCGCGTGGTGCAGCTGCCCCAATCCATTCACTTCGAGGATGACAGGAACCGGGCGAGCACCCGCGCCCTGCTTCACGGCCACCCGTCGTTCACGCTGCTGGTCCGTGATGAACCAAGCCGGAGGGAGGCGGAGTCGG
>DATEOL010000368.1:0-3980 GCA_035274025.1 Gemmatimonadales bacterium
TGGTGAGCTTCACCTTCGCACCCGGCTTGCCAAGACTGCCGTCCGCGTCGAAGGGAGCCCACTCCCGGAGGTGGACTGGATCGGTGATGGCCTGCCAGACCAGCTCCGGCGGATGGGCGAACTCCCGCTCCAAGACGAGGGTCCACGTCTCTCCCTCCTTATGTACACGGGCTCCGCTGGCCGGACCCGGGGAGTATTGCGTTGGATGGGTCACTTGGTCCTCCCTCTCTTCTTCTTAGCTGGTGTTGATGATTGCATCCGGTCCAGGTGGCGCGCCAGCGCATCAAAATGCCGGGACCAGTATTCGCGGAACGGCGCGAGCCAGGTGTCGATCTCGAGCAGGGGCTCGGGCCTGAGCCGGTAGACCCTTCGCTGGGCATCCACCTGGGCCTCCACGAAGCCGGCGTCTTTGAGGACGCGGAGATGTTTGGAGACGGCCGGCTGGGGAAGCCGGAGCTTATGCTCGAGCTCACCGACCGACTGCTCGGAGGAAAGCAGGAGGGTCAGGATGGCCCGGCGATTGGGCTCCGCGAGGATGGCGAAGGGAGACGGCACGACTTAATATGCCTGTTGGCGTATATACATGTCAAGGGATACACGAGGTGGTCGGCTACCCGTTTTATTCTCTTCTACATGCCCCGCTCTCCGGTCGCTGACTCCCATGATCTGATCCGTGTCCAGGGCGCCCGCGTCAACAACCTCAAAGGCGTGAGCGTCGACATCCCCAAACGCCGGCTCACCGTCTTCACTGGTGTCTCCGGCTCGGGGAAATCCTCCCTCGTCTTCGGGACCATCGCCGCCGAATCGCAGCGACTGATCAACGAGACCTACAGCACCTTCGTCCAGAACTTCATGCCATCCCTGGCCCGACCCGAGGTCGATGTCCTCGAGGGACTGACCCCCGCGATCATCGTCGACCAGGAGCGGATGGGGGCCAATGCGCGCTCCACCGTCGGCACCGCGACCGACGCCAACGCGATGCTCCGCGTGCTCTGGAGCCGGCTCGGCAAGCCGCACATCGGGTCATCGAATGCGTTCTCCTTCAATATCCCCGCCGTGAGCGCGGTCGGACGGATCACCGTCGAGAAAGGCGCCGGCCCGAAAAGCGAGAAGGTCGTCTTCAATCGTGCCGGCGGGATGTGCGCGCGCTGCGAGGGGATGGGCCAGGTCAGCGACATCGACCTTGCCCAGCTCTTCGACGAGCGGAAATCGCTGAGCGAGGGGGCGATCACCGTCCCGGGCTACACCACCGAAGGCTGGGCGGTCAAGATCTTCGCGGCCGCGGGACTCGATCCCGGGAAACCGGTCGGCAAGTACTCGAAGAAGGAGCGCGACCTCTTTCTGTTCGCCGAGTCGAGGAAGGTGAAGGTCGCGGGGGTGAACCTCACCTACGAAGGACTGGTCCCGCGGATCCAGAAGTCGATGCTGTCGAAAGACGTCGACGCGATGCAGCCCCATATCCGCGCGTTCGTGGAGCGCGCGGTGACCTTTACCACCTGCCCCGAATGCAAGGGCACCCGGCTCAACGAGGCCGCGCGTTCGTCGAAGATCAAAGGGATCAGCATCGCCGAGGCGTGCGCGATGCAGATCAGCGACCTCGCGGCCTGGCTGCGCGGGCTCAAGGAGGCGTCGGTTGCGCCGCTGCTCGAGAACCTCGGCGGGACCCTCGACTCGTTCGTCGAGATCGGGCTTGGCTACCTGAGCCTCGACCGCCCGTCCGGTACGCTGTCCGGCGGGGAGTCGCAGCGCACCCGCATGGTCCGCCACCTCGGCTCGTCACTCACCGATGTCACCTATGTGTTCGACGAACCGACGATCGGACTCCATCCGCATGACATCCAGCGGATGAACGAGCTGCTCGTCCGCCTGCGCGACAAGGGGAACACCGTTCTCGTCGTCGAGCACAAGCCGGACGTGATCGCGATTGCCGACCACGTCGTCGACCTCGGCCCCGGTGCGGGTACCGCGGGGGGCGAGGTGGTCTACGAGGGAACCCTCGACGGACTCCGCAACAGCAAGACGCTCACCGGGAAACACCTGAGCGATCGCGCCGCCCTCAAGCCATCGGTCCGCAAGCCGACCGGCACGCTCAAGATTCGCGGCGCGAAGACCCACAACCTGCAGAGCGTCAACGTCGACATCCCCCTCGGCGTGCTGGTCGTCATCACCGGCGTCGCGGGCTCGGGCAAGAGCTCGTTGATCCAGGGATCGGTGTCGCCAAAAGAGGGCGTGGTCACGGTCGACCAGACCGCGATTCGCGGGTCCCGCCGCAGCAACCCCGCGACCTACACCGGGCTGCTTGAGCCGATCCGCAAGGCGTTCGCGAAAGCGAACAACGTGAAGCCGGCGCTCTTCAGCGCGAACTCCGAGGGGGCCTGCCCCACCTGCAATGGCGCCGGCGTCATCTACACCGACCTCGGCATGATGGCCGGTGTGACGTCGGTGTGCGAGGACTGCGAAGGGAAGCGGTTCCAGGCCGCGGTCCTGGAATACAGGTTCGGCGGACTCAACATCGCCGAAGTTCTCGATCTTCCGGTGAAGGAAGCGGTGGAGTTTTTCGGATCGGGCAAGGCCAAAGTCCCGGATGCGCACGCGATCCTGGAGCGGCTGGTCGGCGTCGGGCTCGGGTACCTGAGGCTTGGCCAGCCGCTCACGACCCTGTCGGGTGGCGAGCGGCAGCGGCTCAAGCTGGCGACCCACATGGGCGAGGAAGGCGGTGTCTACGTGCTCGACGAGCCGACCACGGGCCTGCACCTCGCCGATCTCGCGCAGCTCCTCGGGTTGCTGGATCGCCTGGTCGATGCGGGGAAGTCGGTGATCGTGATCGAGCACCACCAGTCGGTCATGGCGCATGCGGACTGGATCATCGATCTTGGTCCCGGTGCGGGACACGATGGCGGGAAGATCGTGTTCGAGGGCACTCCGGCCGAGCTGGTCAAGAAGAAGTCGACCCTGACAGGCAAGCATCTGGCTGCATTCATCCAATGACACCCAAAGCCCTGCTACTGCTGATGCTCGCCGCGAGTGGCTGTGCAGCACGCGAGCGCCCGCCACAAGCAGATGCCACGAGTCCACCTGAGCTGATGGCGCCTGGTGAGCTCGAAAAACTGCCGAGCCAACCGCCGGATCACCGCGTCTCCTACGGCGGTGACTCGAGCCAGTATGGTGAGCTGCGATTGCCGACAGGCCCCGGACCGCACCCCGTCGCAGTCCTGATTCATGGCGGATGCTTCAAGGCTGCGTATGCGACGCTGCGTGACCTGGCGCCGATGGCCGACGCGCTCAAGTCGGACGGGATCGCGACCTGGAACATCGAGTACCGCCGGGTCGGGCAGCCAGGCGGCGGCTGGCCCGGCACCTATCTGGATGTGGGGCAAGCGGTCGATCACCTGCGCAAACTCGCTCCCCAGCATGGGCTCGATACCAACCGCGTTGTCATCGTCGGTCATTCCGCCGGGGGACACCTGGCGATGTGGGTCGCGGGGCGGGCCCGGCTGCCGGACGAGAGTGCGATCCATTCCGCCCATCCGCTTTCCGTGCGAGGAGTACTCGACCTGGCTGGACCTCTCGATCTCAGCCAGAACATCGCCGGATACGAAGGCCTCTGCCGTGACACGGTCATCACCTCGCTCCTCGGCGGGAGTCCGGCAACCGCAGCGGAGCGGTACGCCCAGGCGTCTCCGCGCCAGCTCGTCCCCCTCGGTGTGCCTCAAGTCATACTGATGGGAGAGCACGAAGACTTCGTGCCCAGGGCGTTGGCCGAGGAGTACGTGCGCGCGGCCACGCAGGCGGGCGACCAGGCACGTCTCATCGTCATTCCGGCAGTGGGGCATTTCGAAATCGCGAGCCCCAAGGCGAGCACGTGGCCACAGGTAGAGTCCGTAATCAAATCGCTACTCCAACCCAATTCTCCATGACAGATCGTCGCTCTTTTGTGGTGTCCACATCCGCCGCTGCGCTTGCTACCCTGGGGCTTCCTC
>DATEOL010000369.1:0-8173 GCA_035274025.1 Gemmatimonadales bacterium
TTGGGCTCTACGACCGTATCGGTGCATGCCCCGGCGGTGAACAACACGGCCGCGGAGAGAGCCAGCATTCGCGAGTATTTCAGCGTCATGGTTCTGTTCCTCCTAGAACCGCAGGCTCAACCCGGCGGTAAACGTGCGTGCGCGCGGGTAGATGTTGTTGTCGATACCATTGAGGCCCGAGGTTGGATCCACCCCGCTGTAGCCCGTGATCGTGAACGCGTTCTGGAGGGTGCCGAAGACTCGCCACGGCTTGCCCGCCATGTCGAACCGGTAGTCGAGAGTGATGTTGTCCATCCGGAAAAAGGACGCATCCTCGACGTACCAGTCCGAAAGATACTGAGGCTCCGCGAAGTTCGTTTCCAGGACCGAGGATTGGAGGTTGTACGGGGAGGCTCGCGTGAGCTCCTTGTAGGTGCCGAGGTTGGAGGCCACGTTGTTGTAGACGTAGTTGCCGGTGTAGGCACGCAGGGTGAAGTTGAGCCCGAACCGGCCGTAGTTCAGGTAGTTGCTGAGGCCGAAGGTCCAGTCCGGCGCGGGGTCAAAGAGCGGCCGGCGGTCATCGACGTTGATGTTGCCGTCGCCATTCTGGTCCACGTACAGGTCCTTGTCGTTGATCACCTGATCGCCGTTCACGTCCTCATAGACCGGCTTCCCGTCCACCAGCTTGTGCTCGTAGGTGAAGAACGAGTTCACCGGGTAGCCGGGCTTGAGGACCTGGATCGTGCTGCCCACCCCGCCCGCGATGCCACCCACCAGGATTTCGTCGACGCTGCCGGCGATGCTGGTGAGCTCGTTGTTGTTGTGCGCGGCCGTGAAGCTCGCGGTCCAGCCCAGACCGCCTCCACGCGCCTGCAGGATGTCCGCGTTCAGCGCCAGCTCGATGCCGGTGTTCTTCATCGTGCCGATGTTGGTCGTGACGAAGTTCGAGAGGTTGGTGCCCGCCGCCACCGGAATCGTGAAGATGAGGTCGTCGGTGTCCTTGGTGTACCAGTCGAGCGAGCCGCTCCACCGCTGGTTCGAGAACCCGAAATCGATGCCAAAGTTGTACGCGGTCGTCGACTCCCACTTGATGTTCGGGTCGACCGCACTGGGCCGGATCGTCGGGATGAACTGGTCGCCGAACTGCACCGAGGACTGGTTGTCGCCGAACCGGTACGACGAATACTGCTGGTAGTTGGCGAAGGCCTGGTTGCCGGTCTTGGCCCAGGAGCCGCGGAGCTTGAGGTCCGAGAGTCCCAGGAAGCCCTTGAACATGTCGTATTCCGAGAGCCGCCAGCCCAGCGACACCGAGGGGAACGTGCCCCACGCGTTGTCGGCGCCGAAGCGGGAAGACCCGTCGCGGCGGACGCTGAAGGAGAGCAGGTAGGTGTCGTTAATGTTGTAGTTGACCCGGCCGAAGAACGAGATCAGCTTCGCCTCCTGCACGTCCATCCCGTTCTGCTGTGTGGTCGCCGAGGTCACACCGTTGCCCTCGAGCACGTCGGTCGAAAGCCCCGTCCCCTGGTACCAGGGGAATTCCGCGTTCGAGTGTGAGTACGAGTAACCCACCGCCGCGTCGAGGTTACCCGGCACGATGCTGGCCGGCGCGGCGTAATTGAGGTAGGTCTCGAGGACCGTATTGGTCTCGCTCGGATTGGTCCGGTAGTCGGTTCCGTTGGTGCCACTCTTGGTCTGGCTGTGCAGCACCCGTGGCGTGAAGGTCGACCGGTCCACCGAGCTGTAGTCGTACCCCATGTTCACGTTGGCCGTCAGCGCCGGGAGGAACGGCATCGAGTACGCCGCCCGCACGTTCCCGAGGCTCCGGTAGGTCTTCGCATGGTCGCTCGCAAAACCCAGGATCGCCGCCGGATTGTCGGCCGACTGCAGCGCGTTGTTTGGCCACTCGTAATAGCCGGTCGTCGAATTCTCGTCGAAGATCGGCTGGGTGGGGCCGAACTGCGCCGAGTTCGAGAGCACGCCTCCCGGGGTGATCCGGTCGTCGGTCTGCGAACCCTTGATGTTGGCGCGGATGTTCAGCCGGTCCTTGAACAGGAGCTGCTGGTAGTTGGCCGTGAGCGAGACCCGTTCGGCCGTCGTTCCGTCGACCACACCGTCCTGGTTGAGATACCCGAGCGACAGTCGCAGGAACGACTTCTCCTGCGTGCTGGTGAGCGAGAAGTTGTGCTCCTGCCCGAATGCCGTGCCCGTGGTCTGGTCGAACCAGTTGGTATTCGCGGTCCCCAGCTGCGCCAGGTTCTGCGGCGCATGCTCCGCGACCGCGTCGCGGAACTGCTGGGCGTTCAGCATCGATGGGAGCCGGTCGACGGAAGAGCTCGACAGGTTGCCGGTGTACTCGACGTAGGTCCCCAGCCGCCCGGCCTGCCCGGTGCGCGACTTGGTGGTGATGATCACCACGCCGTTCGCCGCGTTGGCGCCGTAGATGGCGGCCGCCGAGGCGTCACGCAGCACGGTGATGCTCTGGATGTCTTCCGGGTTGAGGAAGTTGAGCCCGTCCTTGCCGACCGGCGCGAGGCCGCCCCCGGCGCCGCCGCCGACCGGCATCCCGTCGATGACGTAGAGCGGCTCACTGCTCGCGTTCACCGACGTGGCACCGCGGATCCTGAGCGTCAGCCCGCCGCCCGGCTCGTTGTTGTCCACCACCTGCACACCCGGCACCTTGGTCGCGATGAGCTGCGCCGGACTGATGATCCGGCCGGTATTGAATTCCTCCGACGAGACCGCCGTCACCGCGCCGGTAATGTTGCCGGCACTCTGCTGGCCGTAGCCGGTGACCACGATTTCCGAGAGGCTGACCGCCTGGGCAACCAGCGTGAAATCGAGGTTCACGGTCTGCCCGGAGGTGACCGTCACCACGCGGCTGATGGGGGCGTAGCCGAGCATCCGGATCTTGAGGGTGTCCGTCCCGGGGACAACTCCGGTCAGTACGAACCTCCCGTCCGCCAGGGAGAGGGTGGCGCTTTTCCCGTACGACACGTTCACGCCGGACAGCGGCGATACTGTCGTACTATCGGTTACCCGGCCCCGGATCGCGGTCTCCTGGGCCAGCGCCGTCTGGGTAAAGGTGACCGCCAGGAGTGCGGCGGTGAGGAAACCGGGTGATTTCATGCGCGTCCTCAAGTGTTGGAGTCGGCGCCGGCGGCCAATCCGGAAGCCGGTGAACGGCTTGGCCGTACGGTGTGAATTGTGGGGAGCATGCCCATACTGGACCTCGCGTGCTCCCCCGTCAAGACCTCTCTCTTGCGCTACTATTGGTCGATGATCGGCCACATGGCTGCGGGGGTTCTCCTGGCGCTTTCGGGCGCCGGGGACACCCCTTCCCGGCAGGCCGCTCCGGGTCCGGAGTGGTGGCGGGAAGGAGTCTGCTACGAAATCTTCGTGCGCTCCTTTCAGGACAGCGACGGCGACGGGGTCGGCGACTTTCGGGGCCTGAGCTCGAGGCTGCAATACCTCTCGGACCTCGGCGTGACCTGTCTCTGGCTCATGCCGATCGCGGAGTCGCCGAGCTATCACGGATACGACGTCACCAACTACTACCAGGTCAACCGGGACTACGGGTCGAACGAAGACTTCCGCCAGCTCATGGGCGAAGCCCACCGCCGCGGGATTCGTGTCCTGGTCGACCTGGTCCTCAACCACATGTCCTCGGAGCACCCCTTCTTCAAGTCCGCCCAGCTGTACCAGGATTCTCCCTGGCGCGACTGGTTTCTCTGGTCGCCGACCCAGCGCCAGACGACGGGCTGGTCTGTCCCCACCTGGCACAAGGCCGAGAACCGCGACGAGTACTACTACGGGCTCTTCTGGCGGGGGATGCCCGACCTGAACCTCGCGAATCCCGCCGTGACGGAAGAGGCGAAGAAGGTCGCGCGCTACTGGCTCACCGAGATGGACGTCGACGGATTCCGGTTCGACGCGGTGGGACTCTTCTTCGAGGATGGCGACAACCCGCGCAACGGTCCCGGCACCCATCCATGGCTTCGCGATTACGCCGGGTACATAAGGCAGCTGAAGCCGGCGTCCTTCACGGTGGGCGAAGTGTGGGACAGCGTCGAGACGATGCGCCCGTACTACCCCGATCAGCTCGACGCCTACTTCGCCTTTCCCCTGGCGGACGCGGTGATCGACGCGGCCCGCAAGGGCTCGAGCCGGAGCCTTCTCTTCCAGCTGGACCAGATCCAGCGCGCGTTTCCGAAGGGTCGCTACGGATCTTTCCTCCGGAACCACGACCAGACCCGGACCATGACCGAGCTTGGCGGTGACTGGCGCCGCGCGCGCCTCGCGGCCACGCTGTTCCTGACGCTGCCCGGCGTGCCGTTCATGTATTACGGCGAGGAGATCGGGATGACGGGTGCCAAGCCCGATCCCCGGCTGCGCACGCCAATGCATTGGAGCCGACAGGCGTCGATGGGCTTCTCGACGGGCGTCCCCTGGGAGCCGCTGCAGCCCGACTCGCTCACCGCGAACGTCGAGGCTCAGTCCTCAGACCCGGGCTCGCTGCTCAATCTCTATCGTACGCTGATTCGCCTGCGCCACTCGCTCTCCGCCCTGGGCAGCACCGGGGATTTTGTGCCGCTCGAGACCGGCAGCGACGAGGTGCTGGCGTACCTCCGGCGCGACGGGAAAACCATGGCGGTAGTGATCGCCAACCTGAGCGACCGCGCGATCGACGGACCGAAGGTCTCATCCGCGAGCGGCACGCTCTCGCGCGGGACGTACCAGGTCCGATCGACTCTCGGCCGCGCCGATGCATCCGGTCTCCGGATCAGAAGTGATGGGGGAATGAAGAGTTGGATTCCAGTCGTGACGCTGGAACCCCTCTCGGCGGTTGTACTGGAGCTCGTCCCTGCTCGCTGATTGCCCAGCAGGCTCCGAGTCCGTGACCGGGAATCCGCAGATGACGCAGATGGGCGCAGATGACTCACGATGCACGGCCCCCAGTCGTCGACCTCCTCGTGATCCCAAGACCGTTTTTTTGTGACAGCACACCAGTTGAGTTCCGAGACCAAAGTGTTGGGCTGTTCACAAAAAAAACGTGTTGGAATTGTTGCGAGCGCGACGTCGGCCTGCCGTGCATCGTGAGTCATCTGCGCCCATCTGCGTCATCTGCGGATTTCCGGTCACGGACTCGGATCCAGACGGGCGTGAGCGACGTGCTGGCCTGAAACCCCAGCGGACCTCTATAATCGGCACTCGATACGATGCGCCTCTCACGATCTGCCGGACTTCTCTTGCATCCGACGTCCCTCCCAGGCGGCCAGGGCATTGGCGACCTTGGCCCCGGGGCGCATCGGTTCATCGATCTGCTCGCGTCGGCGGACATCACGCTCTGGCAGATGCTTCCGCTTGGGCCCACGGGGTACGGCAACTCCCCCTATCAGTGCTTTTCCTCCTTCGCCGGCAACCCGCTGCTCATCCATATCGCGGGCGAGCACGCGTCCGGCCATCGGAACCACGTCGATTATCCCGAGGTCATCGCCTACAAGAAGGGGCTGCTCCGGTCGGCAACCGAGGCGTTCATTCCTGACGCAGGCTATCAGGCGTGGGTCCAGTCCCAGGAGTGGTGGCTCGAGGACTTCGCGCTGTTCATGGCGCTCAAGGACGCGCATGACGGCGTCGCGTGGACCGACTGGGACAAAGGGGCGGCCCTCCGCGACCCGGCCGCGCTCGCGGAGTGGCGTGCGAGGCTCGCGAGCGAGATCGAGCACCATCGACGGGTCCAGGCGCTCTTCTTCATGCAGTTCGGCGAGCTCAAGGCCGCGGCGCGCATGGCCGGCGTCAGCCTGATGGGTGACGTGCCCATCTACGTCGCGCACGATTCCGCCGACGTCTGGGCCAATCGGGAGCTCTTCCAGCTTGATGACGCGGGTTACCTCATCGTCCAGGCCGGCGTGCCGCCCGATTACTTCAGCGCGACCGGACAGCTCTGGGGGAATCCGATCTATCGCTGGGACACGATGCGCGCGCAGGACTACGCCTGGTGGATCCGGCGGATGCAGAGCGCCTTCGCGCTCTTCGACGTGGTGCGCATCGACCACTTCCGCGGATTCGAGTCCTTCTGGGAAGTTCCTGCCGGGGAGACTACGGCGGTGAACGGCCACTGGGTGAAGGGACCTGGCGCGCCCTTCTTCGAAGCCGTCACCCAGGCCCTCGGTCCCTTGCCGATCGTGGCCGAAAACCTCGGCGTCATCACGCCCGCGGTCGAAGCGCTCCGGCACCAGTTCGCCTATCCGGGAATGGCCATCCTGCAATTCGCCTTCGGCACCGACGATCAGGCCAACAGCTTCCTCCCCCACAATTACGCACGCGACCTCGTGGTCTACACCGGCACCCATGACAACGACACCACGATGGGGTGGTGGGATTCAACCGGTGAAGCGGACTCCACCCGCACGCCGGAGGACGTGGCGAAGGAGAAGGACCACGCGCTCGACTATCTGGGCGTCGACGGCACCGAGATGCACTGGACGCTGATCCGCACTGCGCTCGCGTCGATCGCGGATACCGCGATCATCCCGATGCAGGACCTGCTTGGATTGGGAAGCGAGTCGAGGATGAACCTGCCGGGGCGGGAATCGGGAAACTGGAGTTTTCGATTCTCCTGGGATCAAATCACTTCATCAATGCTCGAGCGTTTGAAGAACATGGTGGAATTGTACGGACGCGGCCCCAAAGCCCCAATGCCCCAAGGCCCCGGCAGCCACCACGTGGCCGGATGAACTGGCCAGGAAAGGTCAGTTTGGGCTTTGGGGCCGTGAGGCCTTGGGGCCTGGCAGCGCCGACAGCCAATCCGCCATTCCCTGGAAATACCCCGGCGCGAAATGCGAGAGATGAGGATACTCATCACTCGCCCCTGTTTTTGCCGACAGCAGAAGGTGATTGGCTCCAGGCAGCACGACCTGCGTCACCGAAGGATTCCTGCCTCTTCGGAGTGCGGCCTCGATCGGCGGCCAGGATTCGGCCGGCGGCACGTTCGCATCCAGGTCGCCATAGAAGAAGAGGACCGGACATTTCACCCTCAGCCACCAGGGGGCCGGGTCGAAGTCCAGCATACGGCCCTGCTCGCGAGCCGTGATGCCCGCGCCGGCGTGCACGATCATGAACGCGATGTCGTCGGCGGCGCGGACTGCAACGATCGGCATGATCCATCCCGCCTGGCCTGCCCCCCACAGACCGATCTGGTCCTGGTCGATGTCCTCCCGGCCCTGCAGGAAACGCACGCCCGCGATCACGTCTCCTGCGAGTGTGCTGAAGTCCGCCTGCTTCCAGTCTCCCGTCGATCCGCCAGTCCCACGCTTGTCGAACGCGAGGACCGCATAGCCCAGCCCCGCGAAGAAGCGGGTCCAGGGACCGAACACGTCGCGCGTGAGCGCGTTCGACCCGTGCACCAGCACGATCGCCGGCCAGGGTGATGGCGTCGCCGGGAGTATCAGGGTTCCCGCCAGGCGGACCGGTCCATTCTCGAATGTCACCTGCTCATCGAGGGTGTTGAGCCGGACCGCAACGACCGGGGCCTTGCCGGCTTCGGCGAGGCGCAAGCCACCGGTCGCCAGGTCGACCGTGTCGCCCGGGAAGAGCGGCGCGATGACCGAGGAGCCGTAGAGGAAAAGTCGGTCGGAGAGCGGGTAGAGCGGACCGATGCGGCCGGTCTGGTAGTCCACCAGCATCCGTTGCATCCCGAATTCGGAGAGCCTCCCGATCCCGAACAACCGGCCCCGTCCGTTGCGATACGTCCCGACGATCTGCTCCCAGTCCTCGGCGAGCATGGGATGCAGCCGGCGGAGGTCGAAGGCCGCGGAGTCCTTGCCGCGGACCGCCACGCCTGCCCATGCGCCTTCCCCCATCGCGCCACGGAAAGAAGTCGTGTCGCCCCCGTTTGCCGTCTCGATGGTCAGGCTGTCGGCAAGATTCCGGGCGATTCTCGCCGGGGAGTCACTCAGGGACCACGGCTGGTAAGTAACGCGGGCCGCGCCAGCCGAATCGATCGCGATCTCGATCCGATCGACGGCGTCACCCTTCCGGGCGTCGCCGACCCAACGACCGGAAACGGGAGGGGCGGAGCCGCCGCAGGCGATCGCCGCGGCCGCGATCAGGGGGAGCAAGGCCTGCCGCATCAGGGATCCCGCGTGAAGGGCACCGAAGGCCCGGCCAGTGGAGGTACTTGCGAGCGGTCTATCGT
>DATEOL010000370.1:0-10081 GCA_035274025.1 Gemmatimonadales bacterium
TGACGGCGCCCGCGCGGTCGCGGTCATGCGGTACGTTCCGGGCGACTCCCTGGAGCACCGGCTGACCGGCGTACCGCTCGACCCCGAGATGCTGCTCGGCGTCCTGGTCCCGATCGCCGACGCGCTGGCGCACATGCACCAGCGCGGGATCATTCATCGCGACGTGAAGCCGGCGAACATCCTGCTGCGTTCCGGCGATGATTGGCACTTCCTCATCGACTTCGGGGTCGCGACCCTCCGGACCTCGGACTACTCCCGCTTCGAGGCCACCCAGCGGCTGGGGACGCCGGACTTCATGTCACCGGAGCAGGCGCTCGGCGCGTGGGATGCGGACCACCGGAGCGACATCTACTCGCTCGGCCTCGTGATGTACGCGGGGCTGGTCGGGTCGCTGCCATTTCGGGGAAGTCCGCTTGCCCTCGCGGCGCAACGGGCCGCGTTCGATGTGCCGCCGCTGCGACAGAGCGCGCCGTCGGTTCCGAAGGCACTGGCCGAGATTGTCGATCGCTGCCTGGCGCGGGAGCCCAATCGACGCTGGCGAGATGCCGCCACACTCGGGAGAGCGCTCAGTCGGGCAGCGTAGGACCAACAGATTGACGGTCGACGATTGACGATTGACGATTGCATCCGGGCCAGAAACAACCCCTCGCAATCGTCAATCGTCAATCGTCAACCGTCAATCGATCTCACCTCCGGAAACCTCGCACTGATCTCAGCGGTAAGCTGAGCATCATCCTTCAGCATTTCAAAGTCATCGAACGAAAAGCCCGGTCCGACTGCACAGCAGACCAGTGTGTAGTCGCCGATTGACCGGGCTGCCTGCCACCAGCCTGCCGGCACGCAATGAACTGGTTGCTGGCCCGAAGCAAGGGCCCCGAGGACAATACGCTGGAGTTGCCACTCATCCGCTGAGATCGTGAGCAGCTCCAGTGGCGCTCCTTCGATGTGGATCCAGACTTCATCCGACTGAACCCGATGCCAGCGACTCATCGCGCCGGCGGGCAACAGGAAGTAGATCGTGGTGAGGGCGCTTCGCGACCCGCGATCGTCGGAGGGAGTGACCTGAAGCGGTGAACGCCAGGTCTCGCTGTAGAACCCGCCCTCCGGATGCGGCTTGAGGCCGAGGCTCGCGATCAGCTGGTCGACAGGGCGTCGATTCATGACGCGGGAAGATATCCCGCTAGGGAAGGGCCGTGAGCATCCGCATGAGTGCCGTGAGGTCGACCGGCTTCACGAGGTGCGCACTGAAGCCCGCCTCTCGCGATCGGGACCGGTCTTCTTCCTGGCTCCAGCCGGTCAGCGCCACGATCGCGAGGTCCTTCCCCCAGGGCTCCCGACGGATCCTTCGGCAGACTTCGTAGCCATTGAGCCCCGGCAACCCGATGTCGAGTAGAACGAGGTCGGGCGTCAGGCGCTCGGCGGCCACGAGCCCCTCCGCGCCGTCGTGCGCGACATGGACCTCCTGCCGGCTCAGCTCGAGGAGGAGGGCGAGGGACCTGGCGCTGTCGACGTTGTCGTCGACGATGAGGATACGATGGCGCCGCAGGGCCGGTGGCTCACCGGTCATGGCCGCGACCGGCGCTTCCTGGTCGGACAGCGGGAGGCGCACCTCGAATTCACTCCCGTGTCCGAGACCGTCGCTCCGGACGCTCACACTCCCGCCGTGCTGCTCGACCAGGGTCTTCGAGAGGGTGAGGCCGATCCCCAGCCCGTCGCGCGAGCGCTCCAGCGAGGTATCCACCTGGGTGAACATCTCGAAGATCCGGACCCGCTGTTCCGGCGAGATGCCGATCCCGTTGTCGCGCACGCGGATGACCGCCTCCTGGCCGTCCCGCTCCACCTCAAGATGGATTCGCCCGCCACGATCGGTGAACTTGCAGGCGTTGTTGAGCAGGTTCACGATCACCTGGGCGAGCCGCGCCGGATCGGCATCGAGCATCAACGGCTGGTCAGGAATCGAAACCGTCAGCTGGTGCTCCAGCTCGTCGCACCAGGTCTTCGAGGCTTCGATCGCCTGGTGTGCGATGGGCGCGAGTGCGACGGCCTCCTTGCGCAGCTCGATGTTGCCGCGCGTGATCCGGCTCATGTCGAGCAAGTCGTCGACCAGTCGGGCAAGCTGTCGGACCTGCCGGTGCAGCACGGCGCTCACCGCGTGGACCGTGGCTCTATCGCCATCACCCTGGTGCAGGATGTGCACGGCATTGCTGATCGGCGCGAGCGGGTTCCGCAGCTCGTGGGCGAGCATCGCCAGGAACTCGTCCTTCCGGTGGTTTGCCTCGGAAAGGTCGGCGGCCAGCTGCCGCAGGTTGTCGGCGAGCTGCTCCCGTTCGACCTCGAGCCGCTTTCGTTCGGTGATGTCGCGGACGATCTTCGACGCCCCGATCACGGTCCCGCTGTCATCCTTGAGTGGTGAGATCGTCAACGAGACGAAGACGCGGCCGCCATCCGAACGCACCCGCACGGTCTCGAAGTGGTCGATCCGGCGCCCGGCGCGAAGGTTGGCGAGGATCTCGTCCTCCTCCGCGATGCGCTCCGGCGGAATGACCAGCGAGATGTGACGGCCGATCGCCTCGTCGTCGCGGTACCCGAACAGTCGCTCGGCACCCCGGTTCCAGCTCTGGATGATCCCCTGGAGCGACTTGCTGATGATGGCGTCGTCGGAGCCTTCCACGATCGCGGCGAGGAGGCGCGCCGCCTGCAGCTGCTTGGCGAGATCCAATTGCAGGGTTCGTTGCGCCGTCACATCGCGGAAGATCAGGACGCACCCGGCGACCTTGCCCTGCTCATTCCGGATGGGCGCCGCACTGTCATCGATGGGACACTCGGTCCCGTCCTTCCGGACCAGCAGCGTGTGATTGGCCAGCCCGACGACGACGCCCTCGCGGAGCGCGCGGGTCGCGGGATTGGTCGCCCGTATCCGGGTCTCCTCATTGATGATCCGGAAGACCTGATCGAGCGGCTGGCCGATCGCCTCCTGCGTCGTCCAGCCGGTCAACCCTTCCGCGACCGAATTCATGGACACGATCCGGCCGGCAGTATCGGTGGTGATGACGGCGTCGCCGATGCTTTGCAGGGTGACGCGAAGGATCTCGCCACGCTGGTTCGCGCGGGTCTGGGCCCGCCGCATTGCCTCGCCGACGACGATGATGATGGAGCTGGTAAAGAGATAGGCGGCCAGTCCCACCAGCCGCTCCCGGCTGGCAAGCTCGAATGTGCCCCGCGGCGCCATGAAGAACGCATTGGCGATCAGGTAGCCGACGGCAGTGATGAAAATCGCAGGAGGGCTTCCCCCGGCCCAGACCGCGGCCGCGACGGCGCCGAAGAAGGTCACCAAAGGGAGCTGGTCGCCAAGAACCGGATCGAGGACAAACCGCAGCACGACGGCGAGCACCAGCGCCGCGAACGACACGACGTAGGCTCTCAATCGAGTGGGGGGCGCGGTCACGGGAAGGGGCACAGGGTCCTGGTTGCGGCCGGGAATGGATCAGACTTCGGGCGGAAGATAGTCGCTTGCGCGAACCGGTTCCCCCGCGCAGGTTCTCGAATCGGTCATCTCCCCTACCTGGAGTCCTCATGAAGATCATGTATGCAACCATGCTGGCACTCGCGCTTCCCGCGAGCCTCCCGGCCCAACAGCCCAGCGCCCCGCCTACCAATCCGATCACTGCCTCGTTCCGCGGCAGGATGATGGGCCTGCACCGGAACCTGGCCCAGGCGTTCGACTCGATCCCCGAGTCCAAGTTCAGCTACAAGCCGACCCCGGCCCAGCTCAGCATCGGCTTCATCGCGCAGCATCTCGCGAATGACAACACTTTCTTCTGCAACCTGTTCGGGGACGCGAAGGCCCCGCTGGCGGTGGAGGACTCGACGACGGCTGATTCGGTGAAGGCGGGATGGCCCAAGGACAAGCTGATCGCAAAGCTCAAGGCCTCGTTCACCTTCTGTGAGACCGCCTTCGATCAGCTCACCGACGCGAAGCTCGCCGACCAGGTGACGATGACGTTCCGGGGTAACAGCCGTCAGATCACCCGCTCGGCGATGGTGCTCGGCCACGCGCTCGACATGGCCGATCATTACAGCCAGATCGCGAATTACATGAGGTTGAACAACATGATTCCGCCCTCGGCATTACCCAGACCGTCGCAGTGACGCCGCAGGCCGGTCGAAGGGGGTCGAAGCGAGTCGCCAGGTCCCCTTTACCCCACCTGATGCAGCAGCATCCAGCTCGTCCCGAAACGGTCCCGGAGCATCGCGAACCGGTTGGCGAAGTGGGTCTTTTCCATTTTCATGAAGATCTCGCCGCCCTCGGTCAGCAGCTTGTAGACCCGCTCGGCGTCGGCCTCGGTGTCGAGGGTGAGGCTCAGGTACGCGCTCCGCATCGGCTCGGCCGAGGGAATGTCGGCCCCCATGAGGACCGTCCCGCCGATTTCGATCTGCGCGTGGAGCACCTTGTCGGCCCAGTCCGCCGGGATGTTGGGATTGGGAATTCCGCGGTGCCTGGTGATGTCCCCGATCTTTCCGCCCAGGTGCTGCTCATAGAAGCGGAAGGCCTGCTCGCAGGAGCCACGATAGTTGATGTACACGTCGAGCTGCATCTCATCCTCACGATGCTGAGGGTCTTTACGGCTTGCGCTTCAGTACCAGGGCGAGGAGCTCCGTCGCATCGCGCACGAACCAGTCGGGCCGAGCGCGCACCACCGCGTGAGGGGTCTGGTCGTAGACCCGGTGCACGATCAGCGTCGGGTGCTGCTTCGCGAGGGTCTCGTTCTGGTCGGTGACCGGCAGCTCGTCGTTCGGCTCCTGCGGGTCGAGGATCATCATCGGAACCTTGAGGTTCCGGAACACGACCGTCGGAATCATCGCGTGCTGGCTCCACTGCAGCAGCGGCATCGTGCTCGGCCTGGTGGCGCCCCCGATGTATGTCTGGATGGAGCCCATCATCCTGTCGAATCCCGGGATGAAGCCCCACTGCCCGTTCTCGGTCGGGCTGATCCGCACCAGCGTCTCGATCATCGATTCGGGCGGGACCTCGCCGGTCGCGGGAATCCCGCGCCCGACCAGTCGGGCAAAGGCCTCGAACTCCGAGGCGCCGGTGATGTTGGGCGGGCCTTCGTTGCGCGCCACCTGCTTGAAGTACTCATCGTTGCCGTAGTGATCGAAGACCCACTGGTTCGACCAGGTCCCGCCGTCGGCCATCAGAAGCCCGCTCACCCGATCCGGATAGTGGTCGTACACCGCGGCCGCAATGAACCCGCCTTTCGACGCGCCGCCGAACACCGCCTTGGGAAGCTTCAACTGATCGAGGAGCGCAACCAGGTCGTCGGCGATGTGGTGGATCGAGAAGTTGTAGTCCGTGACCCTGGTCTGGCCGTGGCCCCGATAATCGATCGCGAGGACGCGGTAGCCGGCCTTCGCGAGGCGGGGCGCAACCAGGCGCAGCTCATATCCGGTGCTCGCCGACCCGGGCGCCCAGACGAGTGGCACGCCCTTCGGGTCGCCCCACTCGAGGTAGTGCATCCGGATGCCGTTCACCATGGCGAAGTGGCCATGCTCCTTCTCGTAGGTGGCACGCAGCGCCGCGACCGCGTCGTAAACCGCGCGGACGCGGGTGGTATCGGCGGCTTGATTGGACAGCAGAATGGCGAACAAGGTGATCATGGAGGGTGCTTTCAGCGAGTCAGGCGCATCGCTTCATCGGCGGAAAGGCCCGAGGCTTCGACATGGACTTCCATCGTGGAATCGTCATCGCTGACGCGCAGGGTGGAATGTCCTGGCAGCGTCAACTCTCCCTCGACGGTCCATCCCGCCCTGGGCCATGGCCCGGCAACCACCACGAAGAGAGTGAACCCTTCATCGGTGGACACGGCGACGCGCTGCCGGCGACGGTTGTAGTACCGTACGACACCCAGCACCTGGGGTTTCCGTGATCGCTGTACGCAGGAATGTCGCACGCGGCCGGCCGGCCGCAAGACGTCAGGGGCGGGTCACGCAACCCGGCGACTTGAGCTTGAGCTGCTTGTTGATGGCGGCGAGCCTGGCGCAGAGCTGGTCGATCCTGCCGACGCCGCGATAAATCCGTTCCCGATCGGTCACCCGGGTGGGATCCATCCGGGAGAGGACGAGTGCGCCCTTGCCGCCGTCCACCCGGTTACTCTGGGTGCCATACCACTGGGGCTCGCCGCGCGACATCTGGTAGCGGTCCCACGTCGCGGCCACCAGCCAGCGGGTCTCCACCTTCGTCGAGTCGAGCTCCTCCGATTTCCGGGCCCACTCGTTGGCCTGCCGGTAGTCCATCGAGTCGACGCCGTGCTGCATGATCATGGCGGCGTGGTAGTAGCTCTTCGCCGACGCGAGCACCCCGTCGGCCACCAGCGCGCGAAGGCTGTCGCGGCGGACCCGGTCCTTTTCGTCGAGGGCCTCCATGTCCACCTTCTCGATGGGACCCGATCGCTCTGCCTGGTCGGCATCGAACAGGGCCTTGAGCGCCACCTCCCGGTCAACCTGAGCGATCGGGGCCGGTCGCGAGCAGCCAAGCATGGCGGCGATCAATCCCAGTGTGCCGGCGATGGTCCGCATGACGCGTTCAGCCTACCACAATGTCACTGACCTGCACAACCGGTTTCGCGTCGGTGTAGTTCGTGATGTCTGCCATGATTTCCGCGGCGTGCGGTCCGAATCCAGCCTGGAACGATTCCACCGACTCACAGTAAATGTGGCACATGGCGACGTACGGGGCCGGCGTACCGGGCGCCGCCCCACCGAGCCCCTGATCAACCGTGTACGATTTGCAGTGGTCGCCCATGCGCGCCTTGAGGAGGGGCATGTGCTGGTCGCGATAGTAGGCGTGATCGAAGCGAACGGTGGGGGAGTTGGGGTACATCACGCTGACTTTGATCATCGAAATCTCGGGAGACGTAAGAGGTGAGCAAGTAAGCGGTGATTTGCACGCGGTGGGACGTCAGCAGTGTGAGGTTCCGTCTCACGTCTCACGGCTCACCTCTACCGCTAGAGAAGATCGTCCAACACGGCGACGCGGAGCAGCCTCGTGTATCTCGGATCGGCGGCAAAACCACGACGGTCGAAGGGCAGCTCGGTGAGGGTGCGCCGGAGCCGGATGGGTCGTGCCGCGTAGGCGCGCTCGACCCAGTCCATCGCGTGGGTCCAGTCACCCAGGAGGGCATACGCGAGGATGATCCGGTCGGCCAGCGTCCGGCTGTTCCAGGGATCCCCAAAGGGATCCGTCCGCTCCGCTTCGGCGAGAAGCTCTTCCACTTCCCGGACCTGATCCAGGCGTCGCGCCTCTCCGGGGCCGAGCGTCTGGGCGTCCTCGGTGAGAACGCTGGCACGCTCGGCCCGCTTCCTGAGCATGAGCATGGCGAGCCGTGACTCGATGGCGAGGTCCAGCTCACCGAGGCGTGCCCGGGCGATCTCCATGCGCTCGAGGGCAGGCACATGCGCCGGCGCGATGGCGATGGCTCGGCGCAACGCATCGACCGCCTCGGCGTTCCGTCCCGCCGCCATCAGCGCGTCGCCCAGTCCGTTCCAGGTTCCGGGCAGGTCCGGGCTGAGCTTCGTGCCAGCCTTCGCCGCGCTGATCGACTCGTCGATCCGGCCCAGCACCTTGTAGACGACACTCTGAAACCGGCGGCCTTCGGCGTTATTGGGCTCGAGCGAAACCGACCGTTCGATGTGACGAAGCGCGGCGTGCGCGTCATCGTCGTAGTACAGCGCGATCTTCCCCAGCGAGTCGTGCACCTCGGCACAGCGATCGTCGGCCGCGAGCGCATCGAGAATGAATTCCCGGCCAATCCGGAACGCCTCCTGCGTGGGCATCAGGCCGGCACGGGCCATGGTGTAGTGCCAGTTCGCCATGCCGGTGAGTGCGCGGGCATTGCGTGGTTCGAGAACGAGGGCCCGCTTGAAATAGACCCCAGCCTCTTCGAGGTGGGTGCGCACGGCCCCCCCGGAGCCCATCCCGTAGTGAATGGCCCGGAAGCCCTCGGTCACCATGCGGTTGGCATCACTGGGGGGAGCCGGAGCCGCGACGGTTTCGCCGCTGTTGCGGGCGGCGCGGAGCGCCCGCGCCACGTCCCCGGCGTTCCCGGGGCGCGCATCGGGTTGCTTGGCGAGCAGTGCATCAACCAGGTCGCCCACCGCGCTGGAGACACCGTCATTCCGTTCCCGGAGCGGCAGCGGTGCTTCGGTGAGATGCTTCATCAGCATCGCCATCGGCTGGTCGGCGGTGAACGGCGGCGCACCCGACAGCATCTCGTACAGCACACAGCCGAGGCTGTAGAGGTCAGAGCGGCCATCGATCTGCGAGGCACCGGAGGCCTGTTCGGGACTCATGTAGGCCACGGTCCCGAGCACCATCCCATCTGAGGTCAGGTGATTGGAGCCGTTGTCGGAGTTGCCGGCGATGTGCGCGATGCCGAAATCGGCGAGTACCGCGCGGCCGCTCACGCTGAAGATGTTCTCCGGCTTGACGTCGCGATGGACGATCCCCGCGCCATGGGCGTAGGCGAGAGCCTCGCACACGTCGGCGCCGAACCCGATCGCGTCGTCGATCGGCATCCGGCGCTCCCGCTGCAGCCGGGCGCGCAGGTTCTCGCCCGCGACGAACGGCATCACGTAGTAGAGCTGGCCGTTCGCTTCGCCGGAATCGAAGAGCGCCACGATGCCGGGATGCACCAGCTTGGCCATGAGGGCGATCTCCCGCTGGAAGCGCTCAACCCCCATGGCATTGGAGAGGTTGGTCGAGAGGACCTTGATGGCGACGTAGCGATCCAGGTGGCGATCGTGGGCGCGATACACCACGGCCATGCCGCCACGGCCGATTTCCTGTTCGATCTGGAAGCGTTCGGGGAGCTGGATCTCGACGGTCACAACCAAAGCTACTAGCTACCAGCTGCCAGCGGCTAGCAGCTGCCTAGGGGATTTCGGCGAACTCCACCCAGGCGCCGCGGGCGTCGTTCGGACCTACGAGGACGCTCCGGCCGAACAGGCCCGCATATGGTTTGAGGTCGGCGCCGTTTGAACCGATCGCTCGCACGACCGAGTCGACGCTCTTCACCGCGACGGTCACGCCCATGACGCCGTTCCCACCCGCCTGCACGAAATTGCCCGCGAGACCAGTGGCGTCCTTCGGCAGGAGAACGACCATGGCCCCGCCTTCCAGGCGCGCGATTCGAGCGGAGGCGCCGAGCTTGGCGGAGCGAACTGAAGGGTCGAGTCGCATGCCTATCCCTTCCAGCGGCCCCACGATGCTGTCGGGGGCGAACGACGCGAACCAGGCGGCGTAAAGCCTCGTCGCGGAGTTGGGATGCTCGAACGCACCCTGGCTGCGCAGGTCCTCGCGGGCCTGCTTCTGGAACTGCGGCGCGTACTCGAGGAAGAACAGGGACGACCAGGGCCACGCCTGTTCCTTGAACGATACGATCCACCAGCGGTCGGGCGGTGGACCCGTGTCCGTGGGCAGCCTGATCGTTCCTCCCACGGGCCCCACGACCTCGAGGTTCCTGCCCTTGAGCGTGGTCGCGATTCCCGCCGCCGAGTTGACGCGAAGTCCCGCGAAGAACGCGCCTTCCCGCTTGCGAAACATCGCCGCCATGTCGGCGGCCTTGGTGGTGTCGTGGACGCCGAGCAGCTCGAGATAGGAGCCGTCGGGGAAGAAGATCAGGTTGTTTTCGGTGCCACCCGGGTGTTGTCCCCCGGGCCTGACCACAAAACCGAGCCGGGTGAACGACGCGGTCGCGGCCTCGAGGTCGCGGACCCCGATTCCGACATGATCCATCCGCGAGGTTGCACCGGACTGGGTCGCGCCGGCCTGGATCGAGGCCAGCAGGAGAAGCGAGATCATCAGGCCGCCTGTGCCGGCGGCGCGAGGCCCAGCGCCGCCGCCTCGTTGAACTCGCCTTCCCAGCGTGCCATCACCGCCGTCGCGAGACAGTTGCCGACGAGATTGATCGACGTACGCGCCATGTCCATGACGGCGTCGACGCCGAGGATCACCGCGATACCCTAGAGGGGGAGGCCGAACTGCGCCAGGGCGCCGGACAGGATGACCAGCGACGCACGCGGG
>DATEOL010000371.1:0-2614 GCA_035274025.1 Gemmatimonadales bacterium
TCACCCGAGGCCTGCTCGGGACTCATGTACCCCGGCGTGCCGATCACCATGCCGGTGCCGGTGAGCCCTTCCGACTCGCCCCCGGGCGCCCGCGCGATGCCGAAGTCGGCAACCATGGCCTGGCCGTCGATCAGCAGGATGTTTTCCGGCTTGATATCCCGGTGGACGACACCGTGCTTGTGGGCGAACTCGAGCGCGAGCGCTGCCTCGCGGCAGATCCGGATGGCTTCCGACACGGGCAGCGCGCCTTCCCGGTCGAGCCGCTCGCGGAGGGACTCGCCCTCCACGAACGGCATCGTGAACCAGAGGAAGCCGTCCGTAGTGCCGGAGTCGTAGACGCCGAGGATATGGGGATGCTGCAGCCGAGCGGCCAGCTTGATCTCACGCTGGAACCGCTCCCCGCCGAGCGCGACGGCGAGCTCAGGCCTCAGGACCTTGAGCGCGACCGGACGATCGTGCTGGATGTCGAGGGCGCGATAGACGACGGCCATGCCGCCGCGACCGACCTCCTGGGCGATCTCGTACCGACTGGCCAGAAGCTCACGCAAGCGGCCAAGCTGCTCGGGCATCGGCCTCCACGAACAAGTGAGATTGGAAGAGGGACTGCACAAGATTGCATGACGCGAATGTTCTCTGCAATGTCGCCCCTTCCACGGCGGCTGTCGCCCGCCGAAATCCGGAGCCATTAAGGCCTCATAAGTCTCGGTGGGGCCAGCATTTACGACTCTGTCGCCAAACTGACGGACCGATTCCACGACTTGGGTCCCAACTATGGGGTTCTTGCAGCTTTTTGCGGCAGGTGGAGCCTCGATGCCAGCGGCATTCCTGCACCAGGAATGGGGCCGCCGTGGGCAGCACCATCAGTGGCACGTCGACGCAACAGAACGGGACGATCGTGCAGGGCCAGACCACGACCTGCGTATTCAGCAACAGCTATCGTGGCGTCACAGTCCGTCACCTTCGTCTCACCGGCGGCTCCATCGCCGGGAGCGGCTTCTACGAGTGCACGTTCACCCACACGGTCTCCGGCCCGGTGGGCACGGAGCACAAGGACCAGGTGAAAGCGGTTGGAAAGGACGACGAGACCAACTCGGACACCAAGCCTTCTTCCATCGTGACGGTCGCGATTACCCAATAGTTGGAGGGAAGTGGTTGTAAGGAACAACATTGAATGCCGATAGCCGATTGCGGAATGCAGTCGCCCATCGGCATTTCATTCTTCCCTCAGCCCCTCGAACACTCTACAATTCTGGAATAGTGAATGGGGATGGAGTTCCCCGACAACCGCCGAAAGGCTGATGACTCCTGCCACGCGCGAGGCCTCGTGCTGGGGGAGTCATTTTTCTTGAGGAGCGACCGATGGGAAGCCTGCAGGGATTCGTGCTGGTGTTCTTCGGCGCCGGCCTGGGCGGGGTGCTCCGACACACGGTCAATCTCGCCTCGCTTCGGCTCGCCGGCCCGGACCTTCCGGTCGGCACCTTTCTCGTGAACGTTCTCGGCTCGCTCGCGATCGGCGGAGTCGCCGGATATGTGGCGTCGCGAGGCCACGGCGCCCAGGCGCTGCATCTCTTCCTGGCAGCAGGCATCCTCGGCGGCTTCACGACCTTCTCGGCGTTTTCCCTCGAGGCGGCGCTACTTTGGGAACGGGGACGGCTTGTCGCCTGCGTCCTTTATACACTGGTTTCCGTCGTGCTCTCGATCGCCGGAGTATTCACGGGCCTCGCACTGGCTCGAGGGGGACATACGGCATGACCCAACCAAGCCGTCGCGAGTTCATCGCCTCCGCCAGCGCCGCGACGCTCGGGGTCCGTGTCATTGCGCACGCCGATCTGCGCCCCGCAATCGCGCTGGTCGACCCAACAGTGAATTCGGCTGTCCGGCTCGGTGTCGCAATCCGGCGCCGGGAAATCTCCGCCGTCGAAGCCCTCGACGCGATCCTCGCGCGCATCGACGCGGTGAATCCGAAGCTCAACGCGGTGGTGGCACTCGACCGCGACCGGGCCCGTGACGCCGCGAAAGCCGCGGACAACCAGCGAGCACCCGCCGACCGGCCGCTCCATGGCGTTCCGATCACCATCAAGGACTCCTTCGACACCGCGGGACTGGTCTCGACCGGCGGGACCTGGGGACGCCGGGGCTACGTACCGAAGGAGGACGCGACCGTGGTCGCGCGGCTCCGCAAGGCGGGCGCGATCATCCTGGGCAAGACCAACACGCCCGAGCTCACGGCGGGCGCGGAGACCAACAACAAGGTCTACGGCCGTTCGAACAATCCGTACGACCTGACGCGCACACCGGGTGGAAGCAGTGGAGGCGCCGGCGCGATCATCGCCGCGGGCGGGTCTCCCTTCGACGTCGGAACGGACACGTCGGGGAGCATCAGGCTGCCGGCGCACTTCTGCGGGATCGCGGGCCTCAAGCCGACCAGCGGGCGGCTCTCGCGCGCGGGCCACATCCTCGGACCGGAGGGAACACTCCAGGGCATCACCCAGCCGGGACCGATGGCCCGTCGGGTCGAGGACCTGGCCCTCGGACTCAAGGTGATGACGGGGCCCGATCCCGCGGACCCGTTCGTGATCCCGATGAAGCTCCGGAATCCGGCCGCAATCCGGAT
>DATEOL010000372.1:0-4209 GCA_035274025.1 Gemmatimonadales bacterium
GGGGTTCGGAAGCACGGGACGATAGACAAACCAGCGCAGGCGCAACTTCCCCACACCCTAGGGGCACGTTTACCTTGTGAGCCATGCTGCCGCCGGCTTCTCGATGAAGCTCCCGTCATTGAACTTCACGTCCTGGCTGCCCGCGAACGAGATCGCGGTGGACCTGGGCACGGCGAATACCCTCGTCTACGTCAAAGGCGAGGGCATCGTGCTCAATGAGCCGTCGGTCGTCGCCATCGAGAAGAGCACCGGCAAGATCAAGGGCATCGGTCTCGAGGCCAAGCGGATGCTGGGCCGCACACCCGAGGGCATCCTCGCGGTTCGTCCGCTCAAGGACGGCGTCATCGCGGATTTCGACGTCACCGAGAAGATGCTGCGGTACTTTCTGAAGACCATCATCGACAAGCACGTCTTCCGGGTGAAGCCCAAGGTCATCGTCTGCGTGCCCTCGGGGATCACCGAGGTGGAGCGCCGGGCGGTGCGGGACTCGGCGGAGACCGCGGGGGCCAAGGAAGTGCTCATGGTCGCCGAGCCGATGGCGGCGGCGATCGGGGTCGGGCTGCCCGTCGAGACACCCACCGGCAACATGGTGATCGATATCGGCGGCGGCACCACGGAGATCGCGGTGATCGCGCTCTCGGGCATCGTGTGTGACACGTCGATCCGCACCGGGGGCGACGAGCTGGACCAGGCGATCGTGCAGTTCATGCGCAAGAACTACAACCTCCTCGTCGGCGAGCCGACGGCCGAAGCGATCAAGATCAAGATCGGCTCGGCCTGGCCCGTCGGCGAGGAGCGTGAGATGGAGGTGAAGGGTCGCGACCTCGTCTCCGGCATTCCGAAGACGGTGCGGGTCCACTCGGCCGAGATCCGCGAGGCGGTGCAGGAGCCGATCCAGCAGGTGGTGGACGCGGTCCGGCGCGCGCTCGAGATCACGCCGCCCGAGCTCTCCAGCGACATCGTGGATCGCGGCATCGTGATGACCGGCGGTGGCGCGCTCATCCGCGGGCTCGACGTGCTGCTGCAGCAGGAGACCGGACTTCCGATCCACGTGGACGAGGACCCGCTCACCTGCGTGGTACGCGGCACCGGACGCATTCTCGACGAGTTCGACAAGTACCGTAACGTCCTGACGACCTGACCATGCTCCGCGCGGGCAGCCGACCCGGGCTCCGGCGGGACACATACCTCTTCGCCATCTGCACGGTTCTCAGCATCGCGGCGCTCCTGCTGCCGCGACAAGCCACCGATACGATCACCACGTCGATCCGGGAGACCGCGCTGATGCCGCTCCTCTGGCTGCAGCTCCGGGCCGAGGAAGGCCGCACCAGCCGCGCGCGTTTCCGCGCGACCGAGGCGCAGCGCGATACCGCCGCGATGCGGGCGCAATCCCTGACCGTCGTGGAGGCCGAGAACGCGCGACTCCGCGGGCTGCTCGAGCTCAAGGCGCGAGTCCCGGTCGGATTTCTCGCCGCCGAGGTGCTGCGACAGGCCCTCCCGACCGATGGCAGGACCCTCCTCCTCTCAGCGGGCCTTCGCGATGGCGCCCGGCCGTTCCAGCCCGTCATCACACCCGAGGGACTTCTCGGTGTGGTCTCCCGAAGCGGTCCGACCACGAGCGTCGCGAATACCTGGGCCCATCCCGAATTCCGGGTGAGCGCGGTGACCGACAGCGGCGAGCTGCTTGGCATCGTCGCATCCTCGGCCAGTCCCGATCCGAACCTCGCGGTGCTCGAGTTTCGGGGCGTGGCGTATCGTGATACCGTCCCCGATGGCACGCTCGTGGTGACCGCGGGACTCGGTGGCGTTTTTCCCCGCGGCATCGCGATCGGACGGGTGAGCGGTGTCCGGCGTGAAGAGCTCGGGTGGGAACGGGTGTACCGGCTGATCCCAATGGTGAACCCCGGCGTCGCGAGCCACGTGCTGCTGCTCACCGCGACCATGGCCGAGCTGCCGCAGGCGGCGGCTGGCGACTCGGTCCCGTGAGTCCCCGCCGCGGGGCGTGGCCCCTGTGGCTGGTCCTCGCCGTCCTCATCCTCCTGCATTTCTACCTGCGGCCGCGGCTGTACGCTGGCCGCGGGGCACCCGATTTCCTGCTGCTCGCCCTCCTGATCCTCGCCTTTCGGAGCAGGCCCGGCGGCGCGGCAATCGCGGGCTTCCTGGTGGGGCTGGTGGAAGACGTGCTGTCGCCGTCCCGGTTCGGCGCGGCCATGTTGGCGAACACCCTGGTGGCCTACGTTGCGGCGTGGGGGCGCGCGGTGTTCTTCGCCGACAACCTGCTGGTGAACTTCGGGCTCTTCGCGCTTGGCACCTGGCTCCGCAACCTGCTTGTGTTCCTGGTGAGCGGGGTTGGCGTGGGGGCCTTCCTCGCGAGCGTCACCATGTGGGGAACCCTGCAGGCTCTCTCCACGGCCCTCGCGGGAACCCTCGTGATCCTCGCCATCCGTCACCGGGTTGATTTCAGGCTCGAGGAATGACCGGCAGCCGTCCCACCAGGATTCGCGATCGCGCCGACCAGTTCCGCGGGGTGCTGGTGCTCGCGTTCCTCGTGCTGATCGGTGCCTTCTTCCGGACCCAGGTGCTGCAGGTCGAGAAGTACCGGCTCCGCTCCGAGTCGAACCGGCTTCGCGCGATACCGCTCGCCGCGCCCCGCGGCGCGCTGCTCGACCGCAACGGGCTCGTCATCGCGGACAACGGGCCGGGATACACCGTCAAGCTCCTCGCGCCTTCGGAAGACTCGCTGCGCGCGGTGCTGGCCCGGCTCGACGCGCTGGTGCCGCTCGACAGCGCGCCGGTGGAGCAGGTGGTGCGTCGCTGGCACTCGGCGCGCTACCAGCCCGCGCTCGTCTTCAACAGCCAGTCCTTCGAGACCATCGCGCGGCTGGAGGAGCATCGTCCCTCGCTGCCCGGGCTCGTGATCCAGACCGAGCCGCGCCGGCTCTATCCCGCGGGCCGCGCGGTCGCGCACATCGTGGGCTACGTCGGTGAAGTCTCCGAAGACGACCTCGCGAAGAAGCGCTTTCCCGGCGCCCGGCTGGGGACCATCGTCGGCAAGGAAGGACTGGAGCAGCAGTACGACAGTGTCCTGCGCGGCCGCGAAGGGATCAAGTACATCGAGGTGAATGCGCGTGGGGCGATGGTGCGCGAGGAAGTCTCGTCGCCATCGATCGGCGCCGAGGCCGGGCAACCGCTCAAGACGACGATCGACCTGCCGCTGCAGGTCTACGTCGATTCGCTCTGGGGCGACTCCATTCCGTATCGCGGCGCGCTGGTCGCGATGAACCCGAAGGGCGAGATCCTGGCCCTCTACAGCTGGCCGTCGTTCGATCCCAACAACTTCGTGGGTGGCATTTCGGGACAGCTGTATCGCGACCTCACCTCGGACAGCGCGGGATTGCCGCTCTACAATCGCGCCATCAAGGGTTCCTACCCGCCGGCTTCGCCGTTCAAGCTTGCGACCGCGGCGATGGCGCTGCGCCGCGGCATCGTGACCTTCTCGACCCACATGGAGCAGCCCTGCCGGGGAGGCTTCCGCTTCGGCAGCCGGGTCTTCAAGTGCTGGAAGCGGGAAGGGCATGGCTCGCTCGACCTGACCGGGGCGATCGCCGCAAGCTGCGACGTCTACTTCTACCAGCTCGGTCTCAAGCTCGGGCTCGATCACCTGCTGGAGGACGGCGTCGCGATGGGCTTTCGCGACCGGAGTGGCATCGACCTCGGCAACGAATCGCGCTCGTTCTTTCCCCGCACGAGGGCGTGGTACGACAGCACCTACGGGCCACGAGGCTGGACCAACGCGGTCACGCTCAATCTTTCCATCGGCCAGGGCGAGGACAACCAGACCCTCATCAACGTCATGAAGTTCTACCAGGCGCTTGCGGGCGACGGGAAGACCGTGGCTCCGCACCTGGTCGAAGCCCAGAAGGGCGTCGAATCCCGCAGCCTTGGCCTCGATGAGGCGCAGCTGCAGGGGCTTCGAGATGCGATGATCGCGGTCGTGCAGCGTGGCACTGCCGGCGCCAGCGGCGGCAGGGATCTCAACGTGGCCGGCAAGACCGGGACGGCGCAGAACCCGCACGGTGCCGATCACGGGTGGTTCATCGGCTTCGCGCCGGCGGACAAGCCCGAGATCATCGTGGGCAGCATCATGGAGAAGGCGCTGCATGGCTCGTCGGTCGCGCCCTGGGTCGTGCGGGTCATCCGGCGTTACCT
>DATEOL010000373.1:0-29174 GCA_035274025.1 Gemmatimonadales bacterium
GCGCCGGAACGGCGACTCGGCGCCGTCGAAGCAGGCCGCGAAGCCGCGAATGGCCCATACACCGGGACTGAAGCGATACGACGCGACGAACCATCCGTGCGGGCCTTCCCCCCGGGCGCGGATGAAGCGGAAGCGCCAGCCGACTTCCTCCAGCAGCTTCATTGCATTGCCCAGCGTGTCGCGCAGGAACTGCGCGGGCACGGGCGCGAGTGCCACGCCATGCAGGGTGACGTCACCGGTCCCGGGATTCCGCTCGAACCAGGTCGGGCCCTGGCCACAGGTTGAACCGGCGGGGGGCGCGGGAGCGGACTTGCCTGACGGCCACTTGGCGAAGGTCTCGACCACCGCGCCGCCCATCTGGCGATAGGCCTGGGAAGCCAGGATGAAGGCCGCGAACTCGGCGTAGTCCTCGAGCGCCCGCTCGGCGGTGAGCCGGTGACGCCGCGCGGTCTGGATAGCCTGCCAGGCCAGCACCGCACCGAGCGCGAGACTCACCAGCAGGAGGACCGCCATTCCGACCAGCCTGCGGCTGGGACGTCCCCCTTCACCCATCGGTCACACTCCGCCACAGACCGGTTGCCTTACCGGCACTCCACGGTTTCCCCACGGACCGTAGGGTCGGAACATCCCTCACAGGACAGGACATGAAAGCCACTACGGTATTTGCCTTCGGAATGATGCTGGCGGGGACCATACCCTCTTCCGCAGCCGGGCAGGCCGAAAACTCCCGGGAAGCCCAGGGCCGGATGATCGAGTACCAGAGAAAATTGCTGCTGGCGATGGTCGACTCGATGCCGGAGCGGCTCCTCCGCGACAAGGCGACCCCGCCGCAACGGGACTTCGCGCAGCAGGTCCAGCACGCGGCGGGCGTCGCGGGGTATATCGTTGGCGCGGTGCTCAAGGGACCCAAGGCTCCCGCCGGCGACACGGCCAAGGTGCTCAACAGCCGCGCCGCGCTCCGAACCTACGTGAGCGGTGTCTTCGATGGAGCCGCGGCGCACCTCAAGGCACAGAGCGCATCGGCGCGAGGAGAACCGGTGGACCTGTTCGGGCAGAAGATGCCCGCCTGGCAAGTCTGGGACGAGATCTACACCCACACGGTTTGGACGGCGGGGTCGATCGTAGCGAACTTCCGCAAGAACGGCATGGCGCCACCGGAGTTCACTTTTTTCTGACCGGGACCCTCTTGGCAGCCGCATATATAAGGAGGGGCGGTTTCGGTGTCCGGAAACTGCCCCTTCATACCGGGCGTAATGGGTCAACCAACTTCGGTGAACACCTCAATGTTTCGATCCCGCCTTCTCGCGCTCGGCGCGTTTTTCCTTGCTGTCCCACTCGCCGCGCAATCCGCGCGCTCGGAAGATGTCGCTTCGCCCGAGGCCATCGTCCGGGCTGCCTACGACGTAGTTTCGCGGGCGCCGGGGGCCCAGTTCCAGTGGGACCGGTTCCGCTCGCTCTTCATCGCGGAAGCGCGGCTGATACCGAACACGGAACAGACCGGTGGCCGCTTCACGGTCCACACGGTGGAATCATTCATTACTTGGATCGATGAGGGCTGGAAGCTGGTGATCGGCACTGCGCGTGATCGAGGCTTCGCCGAGTCGCAGGTCTCCGGCGTGACGGAGCAGTTCGGTGATGTGGCCCACGTGTTCAGCACCTACGAGAAGCACATCTGGAACGACAAGAACGTGGTGGGACGGGGGATAAACTCGTTCCAGCTCGTGAAGAAGGACGGCCGCTGGTGGATCACGTCCCTTGCCTGGGACGAGGAGACGGGGGCGGGTCCGGTGCCAGCCAGATACCTGCCGAAGCCCTGAAATAGCCGCAAGCAGAAGCCGGAGCGCGAAGGCGATGCGAAATCGCATCGGGTCACGGCTCACGGCTTCCTGCTTACGGCAATCTATGGAATGCTCGGTCGTCCTGGCCTCGGACTACCGCTTGTTTTTACCGCTGCTTCGCTCGGCCTGAAAAAACAGAAAAGGCGCGACCCCGGTTCTCCCGGATCGCGCCTCCGTTGCCAACGCGCTGTTTCGCTGGCCACAAGGCTTGCCCCGCTCCGACTTCACAGGGCCAAGTTGTAGGACACAAGTTACACCAGACTCCGAATCACGCAATACCACATCATTGTGCGAGGTCACCCGCCAACGGTTTCCCCTCCCAGGATAGCCAGGACCTCACCGGTGATGTAAGACGAGTCACCCCCCGACGCGAGGAATACAAACGCGGGGGCGATTTCCTCCGGTTGCGCCGGACGCCCCATGGGAGAATCCATCCCGTGCTTTCCCGCGTCCGCCGCGGGCTTGTCGGCGACATTGAGGGGCGTCCACACCGGGCCGGGGGCGACGCAATTCACCCGGATGCCGCGGGAGAGCAGGCTCTGCGCCAGTGACTTGGTGAAGGTGTGGATCGCGCCTTTCGTGCTGGAATAGTCGAGCAATTCCTTGCTGCCCTGGAAGCCGGTCACCGAGCCGGTGTTGATGATCGCCGACCCCTCACGCAGGTGCGGCAAGGCGGCCCGGACCATGTAGAAGAACGCAAAGATGTTGGTGCGGAAGGTGCGTTCCCATTGCTCCAGGCTGAGCGACTCGATGTCGTCCTGGTGCTGCTGGTAGGCCGCGTTGTTCACCAGGATGTCGAGCTGCCCCAGCTCGCTCACCGTGGTTCGCACCGCCTCGAGGCAGAAGCCGGCGTCCCGCACATCCCCGGGGATGAGCACGCATCGGCGGCCATAACGCTCCACGGCTTCGCAGGTCTCTTCCGCATCGACGGCCTCGTCCGGGAGGAATACGATCGCCACGTCGGCACCCTCCCGGGCGAACAGCACGGCCACCGCGCGACCGATGCCGGAATCGCCTCCGGTCACCAGAGCCGCCAGGCCCTCGAGCTTGCCTGCTTCGCGGTAGGCCGGGGCCTCAAATTGGGGCCGGGGCTTCATCTTCGCCTCGATGCCAGGTTTAGCCTGGTGCTGGGACGGAAACGGGGGCCGGGGCTGGTCCGGAATCTTTCTCTGCATGGTGCATCGCTCCACAAAAAAAGGCGCGCCTCGCCGGGGAGGAATCGCGCCTTCGCCAGTGCACCCGATGGTGGCATCGGCAAGGGTGAACATCGGCCGTGGCTTGCGTGCCGTCGCCGATGCTGCATGTTGAAGTGGGGGGAACGTATCCCCCATCCTGTACTTTTGAGGACACTCGGGGTCCCGTCAAGGGCTGCCCCTGGAGTCACATACATGAGTCTGCAAGTTGACCTGAACGCGGCAGGCGAGTCGGGTACGGACTCGTTTACCGACATCCTGACGCGGCCTCGCATCGAGTACGAGGTCATCCTGCTGTATACCGGTCTGGTGATGTCCGTGGTGGGTCTGGCCGCGCTGTTCGGCTGGATCGCGAACATCACGACGCTGGTCCTGCCGGTGCCCGGGTTCGAGCCGATGGAGCCGGCGAGCGCCGTCGGGATGATCCTCTTCGGACTGACGCTGTCGGCGACCGCGACCCATCGCCCGGGTACCCGTCGCGGTCTCGTCCTCGCGATGGCCGTCCTCGGCATCCTGCAGTTCACGGTGCGGACCCTGTCCGGCCAGTCGCTGCACGATTTCCTTCTCACCTTCGTGGGGTCGGTGGCGCCGCCTGGCAGCGGCCCCTCGGACGTCGACCCCCTGCTCCTCTTCCTCGCCGCGGTCGCCTGCTGGCTCCCCCGCGACGAAGAAGGCTGGCGTCGCGCCGTAGCGTCCTTGCCGGCGGCCACCATGGTGGCGCTCGCGCTGGGTTTGCTGGTGCACAGCATTCCCACCGGCACGACGCCGGATCCCCGCAGCGCCGTCTCGGCGCAGTGGGCCCTGGCGTCGCTGGTGGGAGGTTTCGCGCTGCTCGCCGCGAACATTCTTCGCGCCGTCGGGGGCCTGGTGGTGCCGAAGCAGCTGCCCTGGATCGTCGGCGTGAGCATCTCGATCCTGGTCTTCATGCTCTGGATCGGGATCGTGCAGTCGAAGAACACCCAGGTCGTCGCGATGGTGCGCGCCTCGGGCAACGACGCGCTCACCCGACTGACCCAGGCCGCGCGAAGGATTCCCGCGGAGGCGGAGTTCGCCCTCCGGCTTTCACCCGGCCCCTCGGCGATTCCGTGGGATTCGGTCGTGCCGGGCGTTATCGGCGTGGCCACCGCGGAGCCGGGCGGTGGCGTGCGCGTGATCCTGTCGCGCTCCCCCGTAGTCTCGACCATGCTCGACTCGATGGCCGCGCGCTCGGTTCCGGGGGCGACGCGGATCGTCGCGCTCTCGGAGCCCGGCACCACCTTCGACTGGCTGGGGCTCGAAGTCGCCGATCCGCATGATCGGCGCGAGCAGGTGCTGATCGTGGCCCTGGCGGACAGCGTATTCGAAGACGCCTTCGCCGGCTCCCAGGCCGGGATGCTGCATCGCCTGGTTCAGGGCCCGCTGGAGACCCGACGCAACCAGCCGAGGCAATTTCTCCGCTCGCTCCGCGTCACGGCCCTCACACCCAATACCTGGCTCGAGACCTGGCCCTCGGGCATGCTGCTGCTGAGCCAGCGCTCGGTCCTTCCCGAGCTGCTGCTGATCGGCGGGCTCGGACTCGCCGTGATCGCCGCTTCGGCCCTGGCGGCGGCGCTCCGAAGCCGGCACTTCGAGGAGTCGGTGGAGCGCCGTCTCGTGCTCGAAGCGATCGCGTCGGGCAAGCACGCGCGCTTCAAGTACGAGTGGGACATGGCGACCGGCCGGGTGATCCGGGAGCCGGGACTCGCCGCGCACCTGGGATACGGCGATGACTTCCAGGTGGGGGATGCCGAGCAGTGGATGAACCTCATCGCCCCGTCGGAGCGGAGCGCCGTCGAAGCGGCGTACCTGGCCCACGCCGCGGGCCGCAGCGATTCCTGTCTCATGCGGTACCACGTGAAGGCCGCGGACGGGACCTGGCGGCGATGGGCGGAGCGGAGCGTGATCTCCGAGCGCACCGCGGACGGGCGGCCGAAGCAGGTCAGCGGAGAAGTCATCGACCTCGGCCCTACCGAGGACAGCACGGAAGTGATGACCACGCTGGAGCAGCGGCTGGAACGCGCGGCGAGCCAGGCCGCCGAGATCCAGGCACTCTTCGGCCAGGAGCAGCGGCTGCTGATCTCGACGCCCGAGTTCAACCAGTATCTCGAGGGCGAGGACGATCAGGCCGGCGCCGAGCGCCTGCGCGTGGCGCGGCCGGAGGATCGCGAATCGGCGCGTACGCTCTGGCTGGAGGCGGAGCGCTCCGGGCGCGCGCGGGGCGACCTGCGGCTCACCGATGCCCGCGGCGCGGTGGTCACCATGGAGATGGCACTCACGCGCATCGCCGCGACCCTGAGCGGCACCGAGATGCTGCTCCAGCTCCGCGACGTCACCAGCGTCCGGGTCGCGGAGCGGCGCCATCTCGAGTCGCAGCGGCTGATGCTGCTGGGACGACTGGCCGGCCGGGTGGCTCACGAGATCAACAATCCACTGGGCGGGCTCAGCAATGCGGCAGCGCTGCTCCGGCGAATGGGGCACAACGCCGCGGACCGTGAGCGCTACGTCGACACGATGGAGCGCGAGGTCCAGAACATCGCGCACGTGGTGCGTCAACTCTATGAGACGCTCGAGTGGGGGGATACCTCCCGGCTGGAGGCGAGCGTCCCCGAGGTGGTCCGTGGCGCCCTCGACAGCCTGACGGAACGGTATGGCGACTTCGACGTATGGCAGGAGATCGAACCCGACGCCCGGCTCGTGGCGGTCCCCGTGGCCGTGCTCCGGCTGGTGATGTACACCGTGCTTCGAAACGCCTTCAGCGCGTCTTCTCGGGAAGGCAGGGTGCAGGTGATCGGGAGGCGCGAGGGGGACGATGTCGTCATTACGGTCAATGACCATGGTCCCGACATCACCCCCGGCGGGGGACCGGCGACCCGCCGTGCGGTTCCCACCCGCGGCCGGGTAGACAACAGGGCGGACCTGGCCCTCGGCCTCCCGTTCGCCCGGGAAGTGCTCGAGGTTTTCGATGGTGTACTCGAAGTGAATGACGGCGCGGAGAATGGCGGGACGGCGTTCACGACCCGTTGGCCCGTCTCAGCCCGTCCGAGGAGAACGCTGACATGAGTGAGACCAGGGGCCGGATCCTTCTGGCCGATGACGATCCGAGCTACTCCGCGACCATGGCCGAGCTGCTGAGGGCGGAAGGCTACGATGTCACCTGCGTGGGCGAAGGCGACGCCGCGTTCAAGGCGGCGGAGCAGGAACAATTCGACCTCCTGCTGGCCGACCTCGAGATGCCGGGCAACGAGGACCTCGCGCTGGTGAAGGGGGTCGCCGGACGCCACGGCAACCTCCCCATCATCATCGTGACGGGCTTTCCGTCGCTCCGCACCGCGATGGCATCGATCGAGCTTCCGGTGACGGCATATCTCGTCAAGCCGGTCACCTTCCCTAACCTCGCGAACCGGATCGAGCAGGCGGTGACTCGTTATCGCGCCTTCCGTCGCGCCGACGAGCGGATGGAGCAGATGCGCCAGGAGCTGGCGCAGGCCGCGACCACGGTCGGCGGGACCGGCAAGGACGCCTTCATGCGACTCGCCCTCCGCAACGTGCTGGGAAGCCTGACCGACGTGGAGCAGCTGGCGACGTCGGACGCTCCCGGGGGCGGGACCGTCGCGCACACCTGCCAGCAGCTCAACTGTCCGCGTGGCGCGCAGCTGACCGAGGCCGTGCGCGAGACGATCTATGTGCTGGAAGAAACCCGATCGTCGTTCAAGTCGACGCAGTTGCGCGACCTGCGGAGAAAACTCAACCTGCTGCTGGAGCACCTCTAGACGTCGAAGAGGGTCGAAGCGAGTCGAAGTGCACCACTTCGACTGCTTGACGCAGTCGGCAGCGCTTCCTACTTTGACGAACGAAGCCGAAGCAGGAGACGGAAGGTCTCTCGTGGGCGGCGCGTGGAGCACCGACAGGTGCGTTCTCGCGCCGCTTTTGGCGTTTTTGTCTCCTTGTTGGCCTAACATCTGTAACCCACGGAGGAACAGACATGCCAAGTCTCGAGACGCTCCAGGAGCTCCTGGTGCACGAGCTGCAGGATCTCTATAACGCGGAAAACCAGATCATGAAGGCATTGCCGAAGATGGCGAAGAAGGCCACCAGCAATGAGCTGCGCGAGGCGTTCCAGGAACACCTGGGCCAGACTGAAGTACAGGCGCAGCGGCTGGAGCGCGCCCTCGCGCTGCTGGACGCGCCGGTGCGCGGCCGGACCTGCGACGGCATGCAGGGGATCATCGAAGAGGGCAAGAAGCTGATGGAGGAGGAAGTCAGCGAGGATGTGCTGGACGCGGGACTCATCGCGGCCGCGCAGAAGGTGGAGCACTACGAGATCGCCTCGTACGGCTCGGTGAAGTCTTGGGCCGAGCTGCTGGGCCAGGACGAAATCACTGCCCTGCTCCAGGAGACGCTCGACGAGGAAGAAGAGACCGATCGCCGTCTTTCGGAGATCGCGGAGTCCGTAGTCAACGCCGAGGCGGCTCTGGGAGCCGACGGCTCGGACGAGTCCTCGGATGACGAAGGCGAGTCCGGTTCGAGGAAATCCGGGAACGAGGAAGAGGAAAGTGACGCAAAGCGCACCAGCCATCAGGCCGCGGGTCGGGGCCGGCGGGCCGCGTCGTCGACCCGGAAGCGCGCGTCACGCAATCGGACCTGATTCCTGCCTTGCGTCACCTGCGGACGCGAGTTAGCGTACGCAGCACATAGGCAGCGCAGTCGCGCTTCCACCGAGTCGCGAGAGCCGCAGTCGGGTTCTCGAGAGCCGGGCGTGATCTTCGTCCCCCGCGGGACGATCCGATTGCGCCCGGTCGTGTTTTCTGGAAGTCGGTTCAATCGATTCACAGCAAGTCGGAGGGGCATCATGCGGGGACGTTATCGCGGTGGCCGGTCTCGCGGCGGATTCAGCGGCGAGCGGCGTAATCAGAGTCAGAGAGAGCAGGGTGGCCAGGGGTATCGGCGTGGCTATCCCGAAGGTGGCTGGGGTGATGAACGGGAGTGGGAAGGCATGAGCGGCGGACGCCAGGGCGGGATGCAGGGCGGCTCGGGTTCCCAGGGTTATCAGGGCTCCCAGGAGTACCAGGGATACCAGGGCGGTCGCTACGGCAGCGAGGGCGGGTACGACGACGAGGAGGGCGGCTACGAAGGACGCAGTGGCTACGGCCGTCAGAGTCGTTGGGGCACCCGTGAGGAGCGCTCCTTCCCCGGCAGCTCGTCCTTCGGAAGCAGCAGCGGCGGCTATGGCCGCGGTCAGGAAGGCGAAGAGTCTCGCGGCTACCAGGGCGGCAGGTCCGACGAGAGCTCACGCGGTGGCAGCCAGTATAGCCGCCAGCAGGGACCCCATACGGGTCGTGGTCCGAAGGGCTATCAGCGGAGCGACGAGCGGATTCGTGAGGACGTGAGCGAAGCGCTCAGCCGTCACGGCCACATCGATGCCTCCGAGATCACGGTCGAAGTGCGGGGTGGTGAGGTGACGCTGACCGGAACGGTCGACAATCGCGACGCCAAGCGTGAAGCGGAGCGGGCGGTCGAGAACGAACCGGGCGTCAAGGAAGTCCAGAACCAGCTTCGGGTTCAGCAGAAGAGGGCGGAGAGCCAGTCGCAGGGCAGCGAGAGCACCACCTCGCAACGTTCGGGCGTTCCCTCGGCCGACTCGCAGTCGGAGTCACGGGGACGTTCCCGGTCGTCGTCGTCACTCGGCGCAAACGTTTGAGGCCAATGCCGGGGTCCGGTTCACGCCGGACCCCGGAGCGTCCCTTACCTGAAGAATCGAGCACCCATGCGGCAACGAGAATTGGTGATTCACGATGCGGTCATGCAGATGCTGGCGATCGAGGAATCGTTCGATCGCGCGCTTACGAATCAGATAGATGACTTCGAGGCCTCGAATCCGGATACGGTGCTACACCTGAAGTACGTGGCGACGTTCGTCACGGCCCACCTCGCCCAGCTTCGCGAGCTGGAGGAGCGCAACGAGACCTTCGCCGGCCGGCTGGGCAGCGGATTCCGCCGGGCGGGCTCCATGCTGGCTGGCTTCGGCGGATCCGCAGTGGGATTCGTCAGGAATGAGACCCTGCCGGACCAGCTCCGCCGGGATTGCGGCATGGCGAGCCTGGTCTATGCGGGCTATCGCTCGCTGTTCACGACAGCGAGCGCGCTTCGGGACGGGGCCGTTTGCCGGCTCGCAGCGGAATTCCTCGCGGACTACGCGCGAATCACGCTCATCCTGCAGGACCTCCTGCCTGACGCGGTGGTCACCCAACTGGAAACGGACGGGCTCCGCCTGGAAGGACCCGCCATCCGCAGCAGGAACTCGAATCGGATCGAAGGGGTGCCGGTCCACGCTGGATGACGCGCAGGCCGATTCCAGGATCCCGTCGCCGTCAGTGGGTGACCACGGCGGCGTGTCGCAGGCAATGGTCGCAGCAGAAGATCGCCTTGCCGCGCTCCACGCCGTGGCCGATCACGGGGCAGCCGCAGTGCTCGCACCGCGGCGCGAGGGCCTGGATGGCACATTCGAAACTGTCGAAGATGTGGTCCCGCCCCGCCATGGTCACGGTGAATGACCGGTCGTAATCGTTTCCGCAAAGCTCACAGACAGCCATAATGAGTCTCCAGTTCTGCCCGCCTCGATCACCAGGCGGGCAGCTTGTCGTTCATGCATGTCCTTCCCCTACGTATTTGCCGCAGCGCATGAGCTCCGGACATCGCATCAATGGGTGGGCCGGCCCATGTGTGCATGAAGTCGCGAGGATGCCGGTTCGGTGCGCCGATACACTGTCGTTCGGGCCTTTGACGCCTTCAGTGGGATATCGAAGCAAGGAGCGATGCATGACGATCAAATCGATGAAGGCCCCGAAAGCGCCCGCGGGCTGGGGATCAAAGTTCCCGCGGACGTCGCCAGCGGGTTTGCGTCCGCCCTGATGCAGGCTGAAGACGAGGCGGGTCGAGGGGGCGTCGAAGCCCGCTCGAAGCATTAGCTTCCAGCCCCGGAACGGCCTTCCACTCAGGGTGAACGCTACGGATTTTTTCGGCTCGGAAGTACGTATTTCTCCCCCTCTCCCGGGGGGCGGGGTCGGTCGTAGCTTCGATCAGAAGCTCATGACCCTCGCTCGCCGACTCCCCTGGTTCGCCCTCGGTCTGGTCCTGGCCGGACAACTGCCGGCCCAGCAGTCCCAGAACCCCGACTCGGTGCTGGCGTCCGAGAAGAAGGTGATGGTGACGCCGTTTCTCGCGCCGGGCTACACTCCCGAGCAGGGCGCGCTCATCAGCCTGGGGGCCCTCGTCAGCTTCCGCACCAATCCCGGCATCAAGGTCGGCGCGCTCCGTGAGCTGGTCCAGCGCTCCACCATCACCTTCAACGGCAGCTATTCGACGACAGGCGCACTCAACCTGAACGCGGACCTGAGCTCGTTCTGGATGGGGGACCGGCTCCGCATCTACACCAAGTTCGCCTACAAGGACATGCCCGATCAGTACTGGGGCCTGGGGTATGATGCTGGACAGGCGCCGGAGGTGGACAGCCTCACGGGGTACCACCGCGATTCCTGGCTGCTCCAGCCCAAGGTCGTCTATCGCATCAGCGAGAAGATCTTCGTTGGAGGCATGCTCGACTTCAACTCGACGACCGCCAGCGACATTGGGGTCACCATGACGAACGACCCCTATTTCCAGGCGTTCGGACCGGTGAACCAGAACACCGGCGTCGGCCTGGTCTTCCAGTTCGACACCCGGGACGTGGCGGCGAACGCATGGAAGGGGATGTACCTCAATGTGCAGTCGGTCTGGTACGGGAAGTGGCTGAGCGGAGACAATACCTACCAGGTCTACGACATCGACTATCGGCAGTACAAGCAGCTCTCCCGGCCCGGCATCACGCTCGCCTGGACTGGTCGCACCCGGTTGTCGTATGGGGATGTGCCCTGGGCCGAGCTTTCGATGATCGGGAGCTCGACGGACCTGCGGGGCTATCGCCAGGGACGGTACCGGGACAAGGCCATGCTCTATGGCATCGTGGAGTATCGCCATCAGTTCCTGAATGAGAAGCGGAAGGGCGGCATGAGCCGTCACGGCTACGTCGGATGGGTCGGCGTCGGCTCGGTGGGCGAAAACTTCAAGGGACTCAACGACTGGCTCCCCAACTGGGGTGTCGGCTATCGCTTCGAGGTCCAGCCGCGCATGAGCGTGCGTGGCGACGTCGGATTCGGGAAGGAATTCCTGAGCAGCGGCAACAAGTTCGTTCCATCAGTCTACTTCAGTTTCACCGAAGCCTTCTAGGAGAGAACGATGCGGTTCCTTGCAATGATGATGGTATTCGCCCTCGGCGCCACGGCCCTCCCCGCCCAGGACCAGCCGGCCAACAACATGGATCTGGTGCGGGAGAAGGTCAAAGCCGACAAGAAGCTCGTGGTCGCCGAGGCGATGGCGCTCACCGAGACGGAGTCGAAGGCCTTCTGGCCGGTCTACGACGCCTACCAGGGCGATATCGGCAAGATCAACCAGCGGACCGTGAAGCTGATCCAGGACTACGCGGCGAGCTACAAAACGATGACCGACCCGGTCGCCGGCAAGCTCCTGGACGAGGCGATCGCCATCGAGAGGGATCGCGCCGCGCTGTTCGCGACCTATCGCCCGAAGTTCTCGGCGGTGCTGCCCGCGACCAAAGTCGCGCGGTACTACCAGATCGAGAACAAGATTCGCGCGGCGATCAACTACGATCTCGCGGCGAACATCCCGATCATGTAGGGGGTCAGAAGCTCCAGCTGATCGACAGGGTGGTGCCGAAATCGCTCCTGGCCGCCGTCTCCGACGGCGGCCTGCTGTCGTAGCGTTCGAAGAGGCTCAGGGTAAGATAGAAGTCCTTGATCAGCTCGTAGCTGATCCGGGTGTCGAAGTCGATGCGGACGCGACCCCAATCGGTGATCCCGGGGTAGATATCGAGCGACGTGGCCAGGTCGAGCTTGGGGCTGTTGTAGCGAAAGGCATTGAGTTCTCCAGAGAGCTGCGCCTCGATGGTGGTCGAACCGTCGCTCTGGCCCAGGTAGCGCTCGTGCAGGAGCACCGCGCCGGCCCCGAGGGTGAACTCCATCACATCGTTCTGGACCATGTATCGTCCGACGCCGGCCCCGAGCTTTGAGCGACCAATCAGCTCGAGCTCTTCGTTCCGTTCATAACCCTGGCTGAGGCCGGCGATCCAGCGCTTCTTGAGGAAGGCCTGCTCGATCAAGGTCAGTGAAGAACGGGAGGTGGCTTCCAGCGAGTCCTGGTTCTGGACGAAGTGGGAACCCTGGATGGTGGCCATCAGCCGGGGGCCCCGGTAACTCGCCTCGGCGCCCAGCGTGAACTGGAGATTGTGATTGGCCTGCTGATAGGTGAACCCCAGGTCGACGTAGCCGTCGACCCGGCTCCAGAACCGCTGACTCATCGGAACGATGTGCACCACGAGACCGAACGCGACCGTGTCCGCGACGACCGTTCCGGCCACGACCAGGTAGCCGGCCGGCGCGGTGGCCAGTCGCCCGTAGTGCTTGGCGCCGGACTGCAGCTCGACCTCGAACGCGCTCCGGCTTACCAGGCTCGCCACCGCGTCCCACTCGATCGAGACGGTCGAGACGTTGTCGGTCGAGTAGCGCAGCAGGGCGTGGTTGAGGCTCTTGACCTCACCGACCAGCCGGTCGCCGTTCTTGAGGCGAAGGGTATCGGTCTTCTGGGCAGAAACGGAACCGGGAATTCCGGCGAGCAGCGTCAGGCCGAGACCAAGGCACCGCAGGGTCCATAGCGGGTCGATCGGCAGGCGCTGGCTCCAGTGGCGGTGATTCGGAATACTAACGCAGTCTCGAAGGCTCACAGGTCCCCAATGCGCCAGGTAATTCCAGTACTCGTCCTCTTCGTTATCGCCTGTGGCCGGAGTGGCGACGCTCCAGCTTCGGTGGACGACTCGGTCTACCCGGTCGAGGCCATCGCGGACACGACGGCTCCGCTGCCGCTCCTCGACCTCAAGGCCGCCGAGATCCTCCAGCTCGGCGAAGCATGGAAGGGCGACTTCGACGGAACGACCGATCGCCGCTTCATCCGCGTGCTGGTGCCCTTCAGCCGCACGCTCTACTATCTCGATCGCGCGGAGCAGAAGGGCGTGGCCTTCGAGACGCTCCGGGAGTTCGAGGCCACCCTGCCGCCCGGTCCGAACGGGGTCAAGCGCAAGGTGGTGATCGTGCCGACCCGGCGCGACCGCCTCTTTCCCGCGCTCGAAGCGGGATTGGGCGACATCGCGATCGGCGGCATCACCGTCAGCGGGGAGCGCTCGACGCGGGTCGATTTTTCCACGCCGACCATGGCGAAGGTGAGCAACGTGGTGGTGAGCGGGCGCGCGCTCGCTCCGGTGGCATCGGAGGACGGGCTCGCGGGGCTGGAGATTCATGTCCGCGATGGGAGTGTCTACCAGGACGATCTCGCGGCACTCAACCAGCGGCTCACCAGCCGGGGCAAGGCTCCGGTGATCGTGAAGGAGCTCGATGGAGCACTGGAGGACGAGGATGTGCTGCAGATGGTCGACGGGGGCATCGTCCCGGCGACCGTCACCAACCTGCCCTTCGCGAAGTTCTGGGGCCAGCTCTACGACAGCCTGACCGTCCACGACGCGGCCCCGCTCCGGACCGACGGAGAGCTGGCGTGGGCGCTCCGGAAGAACACGCCCGCGCTCATGGTCCTGGTCAACGATTTCATCGAGGACCACCGGGTCGGCACGACGTTCGGGAACATGATGATCAAGCGGTACCTGGGGAGCGCGGAGCGGCTCAAGAACCCGGGTGCCGTGGCCGACCGGGAGCGGCTGAAGCAGATCCGGGGCTACTTCGAGACCTACGCTGGAAAGTACGACCTGCCCTGGATGCTGGTCGCGGCACAAGCCTACCAGGAGTCCCAGTTCGACCAGGGCCGGCGGAGTCACGTGGGCGCCGTCGGCGTGATGCAGATCAAGCCGGAGACCGCCGCGGACAAGAACGTAGGCATCACCGGCGTCGACCAGGTGGAGCCCAACATTCACGCCGGGATCAAGTACCTGAAGTTCATCGCTGACCGGTATTTCGCCGACTCCACGATCGATAAGCTGAACCGCGGCCTTTTCGCGCTGGCCGCCTACAACGCGGGGCCGGGAAGAGTCCGGCAGCTCCGCCGGAAAGCGACCGAGGCGGGCCTCGATGCCAACGTGTGGTTCGGCAATGTCGAGGTCATCGCGGCGCGAGAGATCGGGCGTGAGACCGTCGACTACGTAAGCAACATCTACAAGTACTACACGGTGTACCGGGGAATGGCCGCGCTGCGCGACTCGAGCTCGGGCAGGTGAGGTGCCTCCCGCTGTTCCTGCTCCTCGCTGCGGCGCCGCTTCGCGCCCAGGAGCTCGAGCCCCGCGCGCTCATCAATGCACCGGTCGGGACCAATTTCGTCCTGGTCGCGACCGGCTACCTCTTCGGCAACCTCCTCCTCGATCCCGCCCTGCCGCTGGAAAACGGAGAGGCCGACGTCTGGACCTTCGCCACGAGCTATGCCCGCGCGATCGACTTCTTCGGCCTCGCCGGCAAGATCGGCGTAGGGGTCCCGCTCGCCACGGGCAAGTGGAGCGCCGACATCAACGGTGTCGATACCACGGCCACCCGGACCGGATTCGGTGACCCGGTCTTCAGGCTGAGCGTCAATTTCCTCGGGTCGCCCGCGCTCACGCCCCAGGGGTTTCGTGGCTATCGGCAATCGACCGTGGCCGGAGTCATCTTCGCGCTGACCGCGCCGCTCGGCCAGTACCACCCCGAGCGACTGATCAACCTCGGATCCAATCGCTGGTCGATCGCCACCCGCCTGGGGCTCTCACACAACTTCGGGAAGTGGCTCGTCGAGGGGTACGCGACGGGGACGCTTTATACCCGCAACGATGATTTCTTTGGCGGAAACACCCTGGAGCAACATCCACTCTTCGACACCCAGCTCCACGTGATCCGGTTCATTGGAAGCCCATTCTTCTGGGTGGCGGGATCGGCGGGGTATGCATGGGGAGGCCGGAGCGTGCTGAACGGCGTGGAGAAAGCGTCGCTCGACAACAAGCGGCTTTCCCTCGCGGTGCGAAAGCCGCTCGGTCGCCAGCACGCATTGAAGCTTGCTTACATCAACGGGCTCAGCACGAGGCTCGGCAGCGACTTCGATACGTTCCAGCTGGCGTGGCAGTACGCCTGGTAGGGCCGGGCATTGCCCGGCCCCTACTCTGATCGCAACGTCGTCCCGGGATCCGTCCGCGCGGCCTTCAACGCCGGGCCCAGCGTCGCGGCGAGTACGACGGCAAGCACGATCACGGGCACCGTCCCGATAACCAGCGGGTCCACCGCCTTCACGCCGTACAGCACGCTCTGCAACACCTTACCCAGCACTACCGCTCCGGCCAGACCCGCCACCACACCCGCGATCGCGAGTCGGGTGCTGTCGCGCAAGACGAGACCGAGGATGCCACCGCGGTCGGCACCGAGTGCCAGGCGGACGCCGAACTCCCGCGAACGCTCCCCGACGAGAAAGGCCACGACGCCGTAGACCCCCGCGGCCACGAGCAGCAGCCCGCTCACCGCGAAGAAGCTGAGCAACAGCAGCTGGAGCTTCCGCACCGAGAGGGTGGTCTCGAGGACGCCATTCATGCTTTGCACGTCGGAGAGCGGGACGCCGGGATCGAGCCGGCGGATCACTTCACGCACCGCGCCGGTCATCGCCTCGGGATTTTCACCACCGCGCACCACGAAACTCAGCGTGCCGGTCGCGTTGCTCGCGGGATTGGTCGGGTACTGCGCGTGCGGGAAGTAGAATTCCTGCCGGGCCTCCACTTCGAGGCCGCGACTTCGTACGTCTCCCACGATCCCCACCACGCGCCGCCATACCGTGTCGACGTTGCTCGAGAGCCGGATCCGCGCGCCGAGGGCGGTCCCGTCGGGCCAGTATCGCTTCGCGGTCTTCTCGTTGAGGACGATGACCGGCTCGTGGGCGGCGTCATCTTCGAGCGTGGGGAGCCGTCCCTCCCTGAGGGGGACCCGAATCGACTCGAAATAACCCGGCGTCACCACGATCCGGTCGGCAAACGGATTTCGCTCCCCTTCCCTCGCCGGCGGACGCCCCTCGATGCGGAAGCCCCAGTCGCCCGCCTGCTGGGCCAGCGGAAGCGCGCTCACGCCGCCCGCCGCGCGCACGCCCGGAATCGCGGCAAGGTCGGTCCCCACCGAGGTGAAGAAACGCCAGCGGGCCTCGCGAGTCGCGTACTGCTCCCCCGGGACCGAGAGCTGGAAGGTGAGCAGGCCGTCGGGCGAGAACCCGGGGTCGGTCCGCACCACATTGAGCCAGGTCCGCACGACGAGACCGGCGCCGGCGGCGAGCGTCACCGCCAACGCGATCTCCGAGAACACGAGGCCGCGTCGGACCAGATGGCGCTCGCGGCCCGTGGTAGCCCCGCGCCCCTCACTCCGGAGCACCGTCTGGGCGTCCCGTCGCCGGATGGCGATCGCGGGCGCGAGGCCGAACAGGAGAGCGGTGATGAGCGACGCCAGCACCGCAAAGCCGAGCACGACGGGGCTGAGCGAGACCTCGTCGACCCGGGGAAGCCCCGGCGGACTCATTGCCAGCAACACCTTGAGCGCACCATACCCGAGGAGCGTTCCGCTGATCCCGCCAAGCCCGCCGAGGATGATGCTCTCGGTGAGCACCTGCCGCGCGAGCCGGGCCGGCGCCGCGCCCAGCGAGGCGCGCACCGCAAACTCCCGCCGGCGAGTCTCGGCGTGCGCGAGCAGGAGGCCGGCGACGTTGGCGCAAGCCAGGAGCAACAGCAGCCCAACCGCCCAGAGCAGCATCAGCACCGCGGGTCGGAACTGGCCCAGCACCTCCCGCTCGACCGGGCTCACGTGCACGGTGAAGTCATCGGGAAGCGGGGGGACCGTCTCGACCAGCTCCTTCGCCACCACGGCGAGCCGCGCGTCGGCGCGCGGCTGCTCCACACCCGGTGCCAGCCGCGCCATGGCGAAGAGGTAATGCAGGTTGCGAGGGTCGGGTACCGGCTCGACCGCCATCGGGACCACGATCTCGGCGCGCGGGCCGGTAAAGTCACCCGGCAGCCGCGCGCTCGCGGGCAGGACGCCCACGATGGTCATCGGCGACCCGTCGGCGATGATCTTCCGGCCCAGGACATCGGTCGCCCCGCCCAGCCGGGTCTTCCAGTAGTTGTGCGAAACCAGCACGACACTGGTGGCGCCAGGCGCGGCTTCCTCCGCGGTGAAGCCGCGACCCAGGAGCGGGGCAATGCCCGCCGTGGGGAGCGCGTCCGCGTCCGCGACCAATGCGGGCACTCGCTCGCTCTCGCCCGAGCCACTGATGGTGACGACGTCGAAGTACCAGGTCCCCAGTCGCGAGAAGAGTTCGGTCTCCTGGCGATAGCGCGCCCGCTCGAGCTGCGAGACCGGGATGCTGCCGCGCGAGTCGCCATTGATGATCATGACGAGGCGCGACGGATCCTCGAAGGGAAGCCCCTTGAGAAGGACGCCCTGCACGATGCTGAACACCGCGGTGTTGGCGCCGATGCCGAGGGCGAGGATCGCGACCGCGACCAGGGTAAAGAGGGGGCGGCGCCGGAACGCGCGGGCCGCGAACGAGAGATCCTGCCACAGCGCGTCGAACGCGTCGCTCTTCCGCATGGCGGTCATGTGCTCCAGATCGATGGTCACGCAATGCTGCCGGTGCGCCCGCAGATCGCCGAACAGGCGGGCCGCTTCGGCCCGCGCCTCGGGCTCGGACCAACCCTGGTCCATGAGCTCGGCGGCGCGCAGGTCGAGGTGGAGCGCGACCTCCTCGTCGACCAGGCCGACGAGGGATTCGCGCCTCGGCTCGAGACGGAGGATCCTGCGAACGGGTCTCACGGGGAACTCAGCGGCCCGCTTCGATGACTCGCGCCATCACGCCGGCGTACCGCTGCCACGCGGTCGCCTCCCGCCGGCAATGCTCCCGGCCCGGCTTGGTCAGGTGGTAGTACTTCGCGCGGCGATTCTGGTCGGTGACGCCCCACTCCGATTCGATCCAGCCACGGGCCTCGAGGCGGTGGAGTGCCGGATAGAGGGCGCCCTCCTCGACGGAGAGCGCCTCACCGGTGGTGCTGCGGATCCAGCGATTGACTTCGTATCCGTGCATCGGCCCCCAGGAGAGGGCCTTGAGGAGGAGCAGGTCGAGTGTGCCCTGCAGCAGGTCTACCGATGCCACATTACCTTACCCTAAGCGACTTAGGGCAATCTGCCGAGGCCCGCCGCGGGAGTCAACCTGCCCGCCCCCGCTTGCCGCTTACGGTACGAACACGGCCCCGAATCGAATCGACTGCAGCGAGTACTTGATCTCACCGGAGACGATACCCTCACTGCCATTTTCGAAGGTCTTGGGATCGACAACGACCCGGATGCCGCTCGCCGCGTATCCCAGCTCCAGGCCGACCTTCGGCGAGAAGTAGTAACGCGCCGCACCGCCTGCTTCGAGCACCCTCGGGTGGAACCGGTCGATGCTGATCTTGAGCGCGCGAATGTCTGCCTCGAACTGCCAGCTGTCGCCCGCGAGGAAGCGGCCGTACAGGCCGAGCGAGCCGAGCGGTCCCTTGACGGACTTGGAGACATCGAAGCTCCGCCCCGCGCCGGGCCCGGTGCCGGTCCCGAGCGCTTCGACCCCGACATCGAGGAACAGGATGCCCAGGCCGAGGGCCGCCCCGATCTGGGTGCGCTCCTTGGCCATGAACGCGAAGCGATAGGTCAGGAAGGCAAGGTCGGTGTTGAATATCGAGTGGATGTCTGCGCCGGCGGTGAACGACGAGTCGGCGAACTCGATGTCCCGGGAGAGGGTCTTGTCTGCGCTTCGCCGGGCCCACTGGTAGCCGCCCTCCAGCTCATGGCGACGTCCCGGCCGCCAGCGCAGCGAGAACCGGGGCTGGATCTTGGTCTTCTCCATCCCCAGGTCGTCCTCGACATCCACATCAGTGCCATTCCCGCCCGAACCGTCAATCCGGATGTCCGAGTTGAGGATCACCCCGGTGACCGAAAGGTTGAGCTGGAACTTGTCGTAGAGGTTCTGCTTTCCCTTGGCGGCCTGCGCCGCAAGCGGGAGGACGCCAGCCACGAGGAAACCGAGGACAGCCAGGAAGGTACCGCGGGTTGTTTTGGACATGCTTGAGGATGCCTTGAAATGGGCGGGAAATCAAATGCGGGTATCCCCATCGACCCCAAGCATGTAGCTTCGGCGGCACCTGGGGCTGTGATGATTCACACCGGCGGAGACCATTCCAATGCAGCGGGTCCTGGCGGGGAACTTCCACCTGATCGCCATTCTCATCGTCCTCCTCCTCCTGGCCGGGATGTTCCTGCTGGTCGAGGTCGGATATCGCATCGGGCTGCGGCACCGGAGGGAGGACGACAGCGCGGGCGAAGGGTTGGGCGCGCTCGAAGGCGGGGTGCTCGGCCTGATGAGCCTGCTCCTGGCGTTCAGCTTCTCGGGGGCAGCCGATCGCTTCAATACTCGTCGCGCCCTGGTGGTCGAGGAGGCAAACGAGCTGGGGACCGCGTGGCTTCGACTGGAGCTGCTGCCCCCGGCGGCCCAGCCGGCAATCAGGGATTCCTTCAGGAACTACGTGGACTCCCGCATCGAGACCTACCGCGCGATGCCGGATTACGACAAGGCGATGGCCTCGCTCGCCCGCGCCAATGCGCTGCAGCCGGTGATCTGGAAGATGGCCGTGGACGCGACCCGCGATGGCTGGGCCCCGGCCGCCACGGTGCTGTTCCCGTCACTCAACTCGACGTTCGACATCGCCACCACGCGATTCTGGGCCACCCGGATGCATCCACCCTTCATCATCCACGGCCTGCTGCTCCTGCTCGTGCTCCTGGGCGCGTCGCTCGCAGGCTACGCGATGTCGCGCGGCGGCCGACGGCGCTGGTCCCATACGCTCATCTTCGTGTGCATGGTGGTGATCACGATCTGGATCATCCTCGACCTGGAATACCCGCGGCTCGGTCTCGTCCGGGTCGATGAATTCGATCAGGCGATCGCCGATGTACGAGCAACGATGAACTAGCCGTCCAGGGCTAGCTGCCGCCCGCCAGCTTCTTGATCAGCTCGGCGTTGGTGGGATACCGCTTCAGGTCGGTCAGCAGGTCATTCATCGCCGCGAGAGGTGGAATCCGCGCGATGCGCTGACGAAGGGCGCGTGACGCGGCAAGGCCCTCCGGACTGAGCAGCAGCTCTTCCTTGCGGGTCCCGCTCGCCACCAGGTCGATCGCGGGAAACACGCGGCGCTCCGAAAGGTCACGCGAGAGGACCAGCTCGCTGTTCCCGGTTCCCTTGAATTCCTCGAAGATGAGCTGATCCATCTTGCTGCCGGTCTCGATCAGCGCGGTCGCGATGATCGAGAGCGAGCCTCCTCCCTGGGCCGGCGCGACCTTGCGGGCGCCCCCGAAGAACCGCTTGGGACGTTCCATCGCCTGGGCATCCACGCCGCCCGAAAGAGTTCGCCCGCTCCCGGCCACCACGCTGTTGTAGGCTCGCGCCAGCCGGGTCAGCGAGTCGACGATCAGGACGACGTCCTGGCCCATCTCGACCCGGCGCCGTGCGCGCTCCTGGGTCAGCTCCGCGAGCGCCACGTGCTGGGCCGGAGGATGATCGAAGCTGGAGGCGATGACTTCGCCTATGCCCGCGGCCTCCATCTCGAAGACCTCCTCGGGACGCTCGTCGACCAGCAGGATGAAGAGCAACGCAGCGGGATAGTTGTGCCGCACCCCTTCCGCGATGGCCTGCAGCACCATGGTCTTGCCCGCCTTGGCGGGCGACACGATCATCGCGCGCTGTCCCTTGCCGAACGGACAGATGAGGTCGATGACGCGATTGGTGTAGTCCACCGGACCAGGCTTGCCGGGGACCTCGAGCCGGAGCAGCTCGTCGGGGTGCATCGCGGTGAGACGGGAAAAATCGGGGCGGTCGGCGAGGGTCGCGGGGTCGACGCCGTTCACCTTTACGATTTTCTCGAGCTGCGGTCCGCCCCGGCCCCGGCCCGGCTCACCCTCGATTTCGTCGCCGGGCCTCAGGCCGAAGCGGCGCAGGAGTGCCGGCGGAACGAGGGGATCGCTCCGGTCCTTGACGTACCCCGCTTGGCGACGGCGCAGGTGGCCGCCACCCCGGTTATCCAGCTCGAGGATGCCCTGAATCACGGCCTAGTGAGGAGTGAGGAGTGAGGAATGAGGAGCAAGTGATACCTGGTGAGCAGAGAGCGGCTCACCACATGAATACTACTCTCTACTTCCCGCTTCCCGCTCCCCGTTCCCCGCTCACGCCTCACTGGTGAGGACCTTTCTCGCCGCGGCCCCGCCCTGGAGGTCGATCGCGGCGTGCAGGATCGCCGGCCAGAGCAGCGAGCCCGTCCCCGCGTAGAGCAGCCCCATGACGAGTCCGGTGATCCCGGTCTTGAGGACCCCGGCGACACCCTGATACCAGTGGGCGAGCCCGAACGCGATGGCCGCCACGATCGCGGCGAGCCAGATCGGCATCCAGTGGCCGAGGTACCAGATCATGAAGCCACGGAAGACCACCTCCTCGCAGATCCCCGCGGTCACCGACAGCGCCTTGAACCAGCGGTATTCCCGCTCGGTGTGCGGCATCAGCTCGGCGACGGAGACGACCTGCCGCCGCAGCCGGTCGAGGCCGGCGCCTTCCAGCCGGGAGATGGCCCGCCACTGCATCGCGAGGAACCCGAGGAGCAGGGTCGTGATGCCAATGCCGACGAGGGTCCCCACGCCGGCCGGCAGGGTGAGTCCCAGGGAGGAAGCGGTCCGGCCGGTGTACCACCACCAGCCCAGCACGGCAGCGAAGAAGACCCATTGCATGAGGAGGGTTGACCAGTATTCCCGCAGCCGCGCCGCGGCGTTCCCGCTCCGGATCTCGCGCACCAGCCCGCGGTATGCCCACGCGCCCCAGGCCGGCGCGACGACGAGGAGCAGGAAGATGAGCAGGTGGTCGAGCAACCGGATCATGTCGACTCCTTCCGCTGGCGACGCGCCGGAGCCGGCGCCAGCACGAGCGTCACCGCGTAGAACGTTCGTCCCCGGCCCTTCCGGGACTGGCGAAGGAGCGTTTCGATGCGCCCGAAGAGACGGTGCAGCTCGCGGAGGCCCGCGGCGGTAAGCCGGGTGCGACCGCGTCCGGAAGCCCGCGCCTACTTCCGGTTTGGCTGGGGTCCCTTGTAGTTGAGGTCGATCTGGCGCTGGATGTTCCTGATCCGCTCGGTGGGCCGCGAGTGGTCCCCGCTGAAGAAGTTGCTGACCTTGTCGGTCTCGCCGTACTTGGTCTTGAACTTCTGCCACAGCGCCGGGCCCTTGTTCACGTCATAGCCCCCTTCCCATGCGTACCGCAGCCCGACGCGGTCGGCCTGGTCCTCGAACTCCCGGCTGAATCCGGTCACCAGGGCCGAGGCACCCAGCATGCTGCCGGTGGCGGCGACCTGGCCGGCCGCGCCGCCGACCATGGAACCGGCGACCTGGCCGCCCACGGCGAGGAGCTGGCCGATGGTGTTTTTGCTGCCGGTCATCTTCCGTCGCATGTGCTCGTAGGAGTAATGCGCCAGCTCGTGGCCCAGCACCAGCGCGAGCTCGTCGTCGTCCATCGCCTGCATGAGCCCGGTGAACACCCAGACCGCGCCATTGGCCATGCACGACGCGTTCCATTCATCGGTCTTGACCACCCGCACCCGCAGCGCGCTGGCGGGAATGTACGGCGGACGGATCCGATCCATGATCGCGCGCGCCCGGGTGACTTCCGGACCGGTCTCCAGGATATCGCCGATCTTCTGGATGTGGGTGCTGTCCACCGACTCGAACATCATCTTGCGGTCGACCCAGGCCTTCTCGGCCTGGTTGCTCATCTCGATGATTTCCTTCTCGCCCTTGTCGGTCCCGTTGGGGCGGGCCTCGAGCTTGGTCGCGACGATGAGCCCGTCGGCGCCGCGCTTCCCCTCCCCCTTCACCCAGTAGCCCGGCTTGATGTCGGTCATGGTCTTGACCGTCTTGAGCCTGGTGGCGGGACCGGCGACGACCGGCTGGCCATCGACGTAGATGACGGAATCCTTCACGAAGTCGACGGGGCCTTCGGCTTTCTGGGCCGCAGAGGACGTGAGGATACCCGAAAGCAGCAGCATGGCGAAGGGGCGCAGGAATGGCATTGGGCCTCGGCTGTGGTGCTGCCCTGAGAGTATCGCACCGGGCCCCGGACACCAAACGGAAGCGGGCAGACCCGGGTGAGTCTGCCCGCCTGTCCGTCTGCCCGTCCGTCCGCCTCTACCCCTGCACCGCGTTCACCATGTCGAAGATCGGCAGGTACATCGCCACCACCATGCCGCCGACGATGACACCGAGGACGGTGATCATGATCGGCTCCATCAGGGAGAGCAGCGCGCTCACCGCGACGTCGACCTCTTCGTCGTAAAAGTCGGCGATCTTCGAGAGCATCTCGTCGAGACCACCGGTCTGCTCGCCGACGGCCACCATGCTGATGACCATGGGCGGGAAGACCTTCGAGACCTCCAGCGGTCCGGCGATCGTCTCACCACCCGCGATGCTCTGGCGCGACTGCATCACGGCGTCGTGGATGACCCGGTTGCCCGCGGTCTTGGCGGTGATTTCGAGTCCGTCGAGGATGCTCACGCCCGAGCTGATCAGCGTGCCCAGCGTCCGGGTGAAGCGCGAGACTGCCGACTTCCGGAGCACATCGCCCAGGATCGGGGCGTTGAGCATCATCTGGTCGACCCGCTTCCGGCCGTCCGGGGTCTTGGCATACTGCCGCAAGGCGAAGACGCCCGCCCCGATGGCGATGATGCAGGCCCACCACCAGTGGATCAGGAAGCTCGAGGCGCCGATGACGATCCGGGTGGGGAGCGGCAGCTCCATGTTCACGGACGCGAACATCGACTGGAAGGTCGGGATGACGAAGATCAGCAGGATCGCGATGGCCGCCGCGGCGACCGTCATGATGACGCTGGGGTACACCATCGCGCCCTTCACCTTGCGCACCAGGGCGTCGTTCTTCTCGAGGAAGGTGGCGAGCCGGAGCAGAATGGTATCGAGAATACCGCCCGCCTCACCGGCCGCGACCATGTTCACGTAGAGGTCGCTGAAGGCCTTCGGATGCTTCCGCATCGCGTCGGCCAGGGTGTTGCCGGCCTCGACGTCGTACACCACGGCTTTGGTGACTTCCTTGAGCGCCTTGTTCTCGGTCTGCTGGGCCAGGATCGAGAGCGATTGCACCAGCGGAAGGCCGGCGTTGATCATCGTCGCGAACTGCCGCGTGAAGATGACCACGTCGCGGGTCTTGATGCCGGCCGTGAAGGCGGCCGGCAGGGTCAGAGACTTGGCCTGCTCGCGGACCACGACCGGCGTCATGCGGCTCCGCCGCAGGAAGGCGATGACGTCGTCCCGGCTCGGCACGTCGAGCTGGCCCTTCAGGATCTGGCCAGTGGCCGCCGCCTTGGCGGTGTATTCGAACATGGGCATGCGTGAGTTCTCCCTGTGTTGGCGCAGCGTCGGACGTTATTTTCGGCCCGCGGCCTGCTTCTCGAGCTGCATGATCGCCTGCTCCTCCATCGGCTTCTCGCCGATCATGCGGAGGAACTCGTTCTTGTCCGGCGCGGCGCGCAGGCACTCTTCCTTCGACACCTGGCGCTGCACGAAGGACTGGTAGAGCGCGTCATTCATCGTCTGCATGCCGAACTTCTTGCCGGCCTGCATCGCGCTGTAGATCTGGTGGATCTTGTCGTCGCGGATGAGCGCCCGGATCGCGGGCGTCGCGACCATGATCTCGGCGCACATCACGCGGCCGCGTCCCGAGGCCTTCTGCAGCAGGGTCTGGGTCATGACGCCCTCGAGCACGAAGGCGAGCTGGGCCCGGACCTGGCTCTGCTGGTTGGAGGGGAACACGTCGATGATGCGGTTGATCGACTCGGCCGCCGAGTTGGTGTGCAGCGTGGCGAGGACGAGGTGGCCGGTCTCGGCGATGGTGAGCGCCGAGGCAATCGTTTCGAGGTCGCGCATTTCGCCCACGAGGATCACGTCAGGATCCTCCCGCAGGGCGTACTTGAGCGCCGTCGAGAAGGTCTTAGTGTCAGTTCCCACCTCGCGCTGGTTGACGATGCAGCTCTGGTGAGAGTGGATGAACTCGATCGGGTCTTCGACCGTGATGATGTGACCCTTGCGCTGCTTGTTGATCCGGTCGACCACCGCCGCGAGGGTCGTCGACTTGCCCGAGCCGGTGGGGCCGGTTACCAGGACCAGGCCGCGGGGCCGGTCGGCGAGCTGCGACACCACCGCGGGCAGCCCCAGGTCCTCGAAGGTGAGGACGTTGAAAGGGATCATCCGGAGGACCATCGCCACGCAGCCGCGCTGCTTGAAGACGTTGCCGCGGAAGCGTGCCAGGTTCTGGATCCCGAAGGAGAAGTCGAGCTCGTCCTCCATCTCGAACCGCTTCTTCTGGTTCTCGGTGAGGACGGAGTACGCGAGCGACAACGTGTCCTTGGGGGACAGCACGTCCTCCACGCTCGCGCTGACGATGTCGCCGTCGATGCGCAGCTTGGGGCGTTCGCCCGCAGTACAATGAAGGTCGGACGCGTTCTTCTCGATCATTTCCTCGAGCAGCGCCCGCAAGTTGAAGGTTGTCATCCGGCGGTCTCCTTGACCACTTCCTCCAGGGTGGTAACTCCACGCTCCACCTTCTTGATGCCGTCCATCCGGAGCGTCAGCATGCCGTCTTTCACGGCCTGGTTGCGAATTTCCTCGACCGAGCCACCACGCAGGATGAGCCGGCGGAGTTCGGGCGTGAGGGCCATGACCTCGTAGAGGCCCTGTCGGCCCTTGTATCCGCTGCCTGCACAGGTATCGCAACCGGTACCGCGATAGAGGGTCACCTGCTCAAGACCTGTGCCAAGTGATGCGATTTCGGCCGCCGTATAGGTCGCCGGAGCCTTGCAGTCCTTGCAGATACGCCGCACCAGCCGCTGCGCCACGACCAGGTTCACGGCGCTCGCGACGTTGAATGCTTCGACGCCCATGTCCACGAGTCGGGTGATTGTGCTCGGCGCGTCGTTGGTGTGCAGGGTGCTCAGGACCAGGTGGCCCGTCAATGCGGCCTTGATGGCGATGCCGCCGGTTTCCAGGTCCCGGATTTCGCCGATCATGATGATGTTGGGGTCCTGCCGGAGGAACGCCTTCAGCGCCGACGCGAAGGTAAGCCCGATGTCGGTCCGGACCTGCACCTGGTTGATGCCCGGCAGGTTGTACTCGACCGGGTCCTCCGCGGTCATGATGTTCGTGTCCATGGTGTTGATCCGCTGCAGGCACGAATAGAGCGTCGTCGTCTTGCCCGATCCCGTCGGCCCGGTGACCAGCACCATGCCGTAAGGGTTGAGGATCGCCCGCATCAGGTCCTGCTCCGCCTTCACCTCGAACCCGAACTTGGTGAGGTCGAGCGTCAGGTTGCCCTTGTCGAGAATTCGCATCACGATCTTCTCGCCGAAGAGCACCGGCAGGGTCGAGACCCGGAAGTCGATGACGCGATTGGCCAGCTTGAGCTTGATGCGCCCGTCCTGGGGAACCCGCCGCTCCGCGATGTTGAGCTGGGACAGGATCTTCACCCGCGAGGTGAGCGCGGACCTCATCTTGAGCGGCGGCTTCATCACTTCGTGGAGCGCGCCGTCGATCCGGTAGCGGACCCGCATCTCGTGCTCGAAGGGCTCGATGTGGATGTCGCTGGCACCGCGCCGGACCGCCTCGCCGAGGATGCCGTTGATGAGCTTCACCACCGGCGCGTCGTTGATCTGCGCCTGGGTGGCGGTTTCTTCCTCGGCGTCCTCGACGACCTCGAGGTCCCCGTCGACTTCCTCCATGTCCTTGAGGAGGTCGGAGAGCTGCTGCTGGTCCCCCGCGTCGTAATGCTTCTCGATCAGGTTCCGGAGCGAGTACTCGCCGGCGATGACCGGGAAGACGTCGAACCGGGTGATGAACTTGAGGTCCTGCAGCAGACCGAGGTCGGACGGATCGACCATCGCCACCGTCAGGTTCCGGCCGTCGCGACGGAGCGGAAGCACCATGTGCTTCTTCGCCATGTCGGCGGGAATCAGCCGCAGAAGTTTGGCGTCGGGCTCGAAGCGGGAGAGATCAACGGCCGGCATCCGGAGCTGCCGGGCCAGCGCCTTGGTGATCTCGACCTCCTCCAGCATCGCGAGCTTGACGAACAGATAGCCAAGCCGGTGGCCCGACTGTTTCTGCTCGGCGAGCGCAGTCTTGAGCTGATCAGCGGAGATCAGCCCCTCGTTGAGCAGGATGTCGCCCAACCGGTCGGTTGCGTGCAGGATTGCGGTGCTCATCGGCGCAGTGGTGCTATTCTCTGGTCTCGGGCGTTCGTGTACGGGGCTCCTCCAGCGGCGTTCGTCGCTCACCGGAGCACCACCAGGTTCGACAGTCTTGCGGCCAGCTTGGGTCCGATTCCGGGGACGCGTTCAAGCTCGCCCGGGTCCGCGAACGGCCCGTTCTTGTCGCGATATGCGAGGATGGCCTTAGCCAGTGAAGGACCCACCCCGGGCAGCCGCTCCAAGTCAGCCAGCGTCATCGTGTTGAGGTTCGGGGTCTCCCGGGTCGCCGGGATCGCCTGTCGAGGCGCCTGAAACCGCAAGAAGGGCTCCAAGCGACGCACCGCAGCCGGCCCGATTCCGTCCACCCGAAGCAGCCCTTCAACCGATCCGAAGGGACCCCGAATCTCTCTATCCGAGACGATTTCCTTGGCTAGGCGCATGCCAACGCCGGGAAGGCGGTCGAGATCGCGGGCCGTGGCGCGGTCGGGATCGAGGAATTCCCCCTTCCGGAGGTCGCGACCGGCGACCGCGCTGGTATCGCGATGCGCCGAGAGGGTCCGGGATTTCGCGGCAGGCAGGAGGAAGGCTTCGCCGGGGGCTTGAGGCCGGTCCATGGCCAGTCGGACACCCTGGCCGAGGACGGCGAGGCCGAGGAGGGCGATAAGGATGCGACGTTCGCCGGGAGACATCCCACATCGTACTTCAGATCCCAACTCCAGCCGTCATCAGAAAAACGCGGGAATCATCTTGTCGGCGCAGAGCCGGTTAGGGCGGTTAACCGCCCCAACCGCCCTATTTGTGTTCCCGGATCAGTGCCATGGCGACGTCCCCCACGACCTTGAGGGACTTCGCGCTCACCTTGTCGTAGGTGTCTTCCGGCGAGTGATGGTACTGGTTGTTGGGACCGTAGTCGAAGTCGATGAGGTCGATCGCCGGGATGCCAATGCCCTGGAGCGCAATGTGGTCGTCCGTCATTCCCGTCATGGGCTCGTTGAGGAACGTGGTCTGGTAGCCCAGTCGCTCGGCGGTTTTCCAGACCCGCTCCACCACGTCGGGCGCGCCGGTCAGCGAGTACCCCTCCTGGCGCAACTGCAGCATCGCGTCGCCTACCATGTCGAACAGCACCGCGTAGCGCGGCTTGGGATCGGGGAGCGGATTCTTCGCGTAGTAGCGCGATCCCAGCAGCACGTCCTTGTCCTCGCTGAAGTCGCCGTAGTCCTCGCCGTCCACGAACAGGAGGTCGACGCCGATCGAAGGCGCGTTAGCCTTGAGGGCATCCGCCATCGCGAGAAGAATGGCGACGCCGGACCCGCCGTCGTTGGCGCCCGGGACCGGAGCCGTGGAGTCGCTGCTCCCCGCCGCATCGGCCCTGGGTCGGGTGTCCCAGTGGGCGAGGAAGAGCAGTCGATTGGTGGCGGCAGGATTGAAGCGCGCGATGTAATTCCGGAGCGGAAGCGTCTTTCCGTCTACGGTGGTGTGGTCCCACGCCTGGACGACCACGGAGTCGGCGCGGGCCCGAAGCAGGGAGTCGAGCCACGCCGCCATCTTCGCATGGGGCTCGGTCCCCGGGATCCGGGGCCCGAAATCGAGCTGGGTCTTCACGTAGGCGAGCGCGCGGTCGCCGTCGAACTCGGGCGGGGGCGGGGCCGCGTCCTGGCAACCCGTGAGGAAGGCCGCGAACAGCACGGATCGGAGCAGCATGAGCGAATGTTAGCCGGA
>DATEOL010000374.1:0-5858 GCA_035274025.1 Gemmatimonadales bacterium
CGCGGACTTCGAGGTCCTGGATCCAGGTCACGCTGGGCTGCACGAAGTCACCCCCCACGCCGGGATGGTTCACCGTGATGCCGTCGAGCTGGTACTGATTTGCCTGGGCGGATGCCGCGCCCCAGATCTGGTCGGGACGCGCGCCGGGCGTAAACGCGACCAGCAGCCGTGCGTCGTTGAAGGTGGGAAGAATCGCGAGCTCGCGCGCGGTGAGCCGGGTCCCGAATTCGGTGTCGGTCCTGGTGATCGAGACCCGGGGCGCGCTGGTCACCAGGGAATCGATGGCGACGGCGACCGGTTCCATCGGGACCGTGAGACGGACCGGGTCACCACCCTGCACCGTGACGAGGAGCGGCTCGGCGGGCCGGTAACCAATCCGGCGGACCGTAAGGACGTACTGCCCCTCGGCCAGGAAGCCGATCCGGAAGGTCCCGGACCGATCGGTCTCGGTTCGGCGGACGCCGTTGCCGGGGGATGGGGTCAGGGTGATTTCAGCTGCCGCGAGGGGTTCCCCGATGTCGGTCACCACCCGTCCCTCGACGGCTCCCCGGGGACTCTGGGCCTCCAGCGGAGTACCGCCGACGGTCAGCAGGCAGGCTACCGCCAGGCCCCCAAGTCGGCTAGATTTCAAGGCTTGCAAAATTCGACCTCCTCGGGCCTTGCAACGGGACCCGGGGCGCCCAATGACCAGAGGAGTGTTGCGATGATCCGCCCGTACGAGGTGGTTTACATCTTCGACAGTGCGCTCGAGGATGAAACCATCAACCAGAAGCTTACTCAGTTCCACGCACTGATCCATAGCGAAGGTGCCGAAGCGCCCCGCCTCAATCACTGGGGACGGCGCACCCTTGCCTACTCGATCAAGAAGCACGCCACCGGCTACTACGTCGTGGCCAACTTCGACGCCGATGGCAAGCAGCTACCCGAATTCGAGCGCGCGCTGCGCCTCGACGACGCGGTGCTCCGCTTCCTCGTCGTCCTGAACGACGTGCCGCCGACGCCGCCGCAGGTCGTGACCGCCAAGTCCGAGTTCGAGGAGGAGGAGTAAGATGCGCGTCAAGAAGGGTGACCCGATCGCGGAGCTCCGGATCCGCGTTGTCGACTACAAGGACGAGAAACTGCTCTCCCGGTTCCTGACCGAGCGCGGCAAGATCCTTCCCCGCCGGCTCTCGGGCGTTTCGGCCCGGCACCAGCGGCAGATCAGCATCGCGATCAAGCGGGCCCGCTACCTCGCCCTGCTGCCCTACATCAAGGGCCATCACGGCTGATGATGGACACGGTGGCGCCGGTGAGCAGGCGCCGCATACCTCGAGGGCTCTTCGGGGCCCTCGTGGCGTTTCTGTTCCTGCCCTTTCCCTCGATCTGCCTCACCGGTCCGCTCGCGGGATGCCTGATCCTGGCGCGGCCGCGCGGGCTGCGTGAGTGGAGCTGGCTGGCGGCGGCCGTCGCGCTCTCGGCGCTCGGATTCACCGCGGCGAACTCGCTCGCCCAGGAAGTCTTCTTCGCCTATGGCGTCGCGTTCACCGGATCCTTCCTGGCGCTCCGGATCTGGAGACCGGGACCGGTGCTCGCCCGGACCACGGTGGCCGCGGTCGACACCGCGGCGCTGGCGGCGATCGGCGCCTGGGGACTCGGACTCCGTTGGGAGATTGTCCGGTCCGAGCTCACGGCCGAATTCCAGAACGCCGTCAGCCTGGTGACCTCCGGGACCGTGATGCCGGGCGGGCAGATGGACCAGTTGCGCGAGACCATGGCGGCGATGGCCGCGGTCTATCCCGGTATCGCGATCCTCGGTGCCATGGCCGGCGGCGTGCTCGCCTCGGCGGTCGCCTGGCACATCACCGACGGGCGAACCGGGCCGGAGCCGGCGCTGTTCCGCCACTTCAGGTTCAACGATCACCTGATCTGGGGCGCGATCCTCAACCTGGCGCTCGTGCTGCTGCCGCTTCCGGCGCCGTTCTCGGACTTCGTGGCGAACGCGATGGTGATCTGGCTGGGACTGTATGTCGCGCGGGGTGGCGCGATCGCCGGATTCACCGTGGGACGGTGGCCGATGCCGCTCAAGGTCAGTCTGGCTCTCGCCGCCGTGCTGCTCTTACCTTACGCGCTGGGTGGGCTGCTGCTGCTGGGACTCGCCGACACCTGGCTGGATTTCCGGCGGGCTCCACCGCCACCGACTCAAGGAGCAATCGATGATTGAGGTCATCCTGCGTGAAGACGTGAAGTCGCTGGGCAAGGCCGGCGCCCTGGTCCGGGTAAAGCCAGGCTACGCCCGCAACTTCCTGCTGCCGCGCGGCCTGGCATATGAAGCAAGCGAAGGCAACAAGAAGCGGATCGCGGCGGAGCAGAAGGCCCGCGACTCGAAGCAGGCGAGCGAGCGCGCCGAGGCGCAGAAGGTCGCGGCCGCGCTGGGCGCGCTCAAGGTGACGATCGCCGCGAAGGCCGGCGAAGGTGATCGCCTCTTCGGCTCGATCACCGCGCAGGACATCGCCGACAAGCTCGCCGCGCTCGGTCACCCGATCGACAAGCGGAAGATCGACCTCGACCATCCGATCAAGACGGTCGGGGCCCACACCGTGCCGCTCCGGCTGCACTCCGAGGTCGTCGCGGAGATTCCGCTCACGGTGGTTGCTGAATAGTCCACTCATTTGTGATTGTTGGCCGCCGCCGGGGATCGTGCCTCGACGGCGGTTTCGTTACCACCCGGTGCGCACGAACTTCGACGGTTGTATCATCCCTCCACGCACGCCATCTGCCCTCCTCCGGACACCGATTGACGCCTGCGCGCAAGTACATCGGCATCAAATACCTCGACGGGCCTCGACTGGCCCGTTCAATGTTCGCCGCCTCGGAGTGGGTCGCCGCGGGTCGCGATGAGATCAACCGGATCAATGTCTTCCCGGTCCCGGACGGCGACACCGGCACCAACCTGAGTCTCACCCTGCGCTCCGTCGCCGACGCCCTCCAGGCCCTCGGCGACGCGCCGCTTCCGGAGACCGCGCGCACCATGGCCCGCGCCGCGGTGCTGGGCGCGCGGGGAAATTCCGGCATGATGCTGGCGAACTTCCTGCTCGGCGTCGCCGAATCACTCGGCCACCGCGAATCCGCGTCCACCGGGCACATCGCCGACGCCATTCGCCACGGATTCGAAAAGCTCTACGCCGCGCTCGACGAGCCGCGCGAAGGCACGATCCTCACGGTGGCCCGCGGAGTCGCCGAGGCGGCGGAACGCTCGGCCGTCGAGTCACCCGACCTCGCCGACTTCGTCACCAGGCTGTATCAGGAAGGCGAGAAGGCACTCGCGGACACCCCCAGGCTGCTGGCGACCTTGCGTGAGGCCGGCGTCGTGGATGCCGGCGGCCTCGGCTTCGTGCGGATGTTCGAAGGAATGGTCCGCTACGTCGAAGGCGACCCGCTCCTCGCCGCGGTCGGCACGCCGAGCGACGCACCCGCCCCCGCCGCGATGGTCGAGGTCGCCGACGAGCGCGACTTCCAGTTCTGCACCGAATTCATCGTGCGCGGCGAGCAGCTTCCGCCTTCGAACGAGGTCCGCACCATCCTCCACGGCTTCGGAGGATCGGTCGTCGTGGTGAGCACCGACGACCTGCTCAAGGCGCACGTCCACACCGACACGCCCGAGCTCGTGTTCACCAAGGCCTCGACCTGGGGTGAAGTCACCTACACCAAGGCCGACGACATGCGCGCCCAGCATCGCGCGCTCAAGCACCTCGACCGGCGGCCGGTCGCCGTGGTGAGCGATTCGGCGGCAGACCTCGCCGACACGATCCTCGACCGGCACCGGATCGCGATCGTTCCCCTGCAGGTGACCTTCGGCGACCGGAGCTTCAAGGACCGGGTGGAGCTCCGGCCCGCGGAGTTCTACACCCGGCTCCGCGAATCGAAGCAGCTCCCCACCACTTCCCAGCCCAGCCCGGCCGACTTCGTGAAGACCTTCCGGTCGGCCCTCGAGGAAGCCGACGACGTGGTCGCTGTCCTGGTCTCGGGCACACTCTCGGGAACCTTCAACTCGGCCCAGACGGCGGCCCGGGTCGCGGAGCTCGAGCGGGTTTCATTCGTGGACAGCGGCTCGGCATCACTCGGGGAGGGCATGCTGGCGCTTCGAGGGGCGGAACTCGCGGAATCGGGGTGGCCGGCCGCGGACGTCGTGCAGGAGCTGCAGCGGGTGCGGGGACAGTCGGGAGCCTTCCTGACCGTAGATACATATGAGAATCTCCTGCGGTCGGGGCGCGTATCGAGAGGAAGGGCCTGGCTGGGCGGGATGCTCGATGTCAAGCCGATCCTGACCTTCGACCCTGACGGCCGCCTGGTCCCGATCGATCGGGCCCGGGGCCGGGAAGCGGTGTTCCGCCGGGTGCTCCAGCTGCTGGACAAGCGGCTGACTCCACGGCCCAGGGTGGTACGTTTCGGCATTGCCCACGTGCAGGCGCCCCAGGTGGCGGAAAGGGTGAAATCGGCCTTGATCGCGGCGTTCAGTCCCAGGGATTGCTTCATTTCGCTGGCCAGCGGGGTGATCGGTACTCACACCGGCCCGGGAGCCTGGGCGGTGTTCTACCAGGTCGAGGACGGCACCCCCGAGCGCCTGCCGGGGAGGGCCGGTGGCTGAGGTTAAGCGGGGACTCCCCCCCGCGGTTCGGTGGGCTGTTGAGGCGGTTTCGGATCGAAAGGGGGCGGACCTGCTGGTCCTGGACCTCCGGCGTGTCAATGATGCTACCGACTTCTTCGTCATAGCTAGTGGCACTTCGGATGCACATGTCCGGGGACTGAGCGACGCGGTGCTCGAGCGGCTGGCTTCGCACGGGTACCGGGCGCACCATGTCGAGGGGGTTACGGGAGGACGCTGGGTGCTGATCGATTTTGTGGATTTCGTAGTGCACCTGTTCCATCCGCAGGCTCGTGCCTTCTACCAGCTCGAACGACTCTGGAGCGATGCCCCGGTCGCGCTACAGGAGTCGGGTGGGGACCAGAAAGGACGGTCCGTACAAACATGAAGCTTGCCGTTCGGATGGCACTTGCGGCACTGGTGCTGGCGTTCGCCTTCCCCGGTTCCGCGGCCGCGCAGTACTTCGGCCGAAACAAGGTGATGTACGCGAAGTTCCACTTCAAGATCATCCAGACCCAGCACTTCGACGTCCACTACTACGACCGCGAGGAGAAGGCCGCCCTCGATGTCGCGCGGATGGCGGAGCGGAGCTATGCCAAGCTCTCGCGGATGCTGTCGCATGAGTTCACGGAGCGGAAGCCCATCATCCTGTATGCCTCCCACTCGGAGTTCCAGCAGACCAACTTGAGCGGCGGAGACGTCGACGAAGGCACCGGCGGCTTCACCGACTATCTGATGCACCGGAACACGTTCCCGCTCACGGGATCGTATGACGACATCGAGCACGTCCTCACCCACGAAATGACGCACCAGTTCCAGTTCGATATCTGGTCGCGTGGGCGGGGACCGGCGGGCGTCCAGGGCATCGCGCAGGTGAATGCCCCGCTCTGGTGGGGCGAAGGCATGGCCGAGTACCTCTCGATTGGCCCGGTGGACCCGAACACCGCGATGTGGCTCCGCGACGCGGCCCTCGAAGGCAAGCTGCCGACCGCGCGCGAGTTCTACCAGTGGTTCCCCTATCGCTACGGTCAGGCGCTGGTGTCGTACATCGGCGCGCGCTGGGGCGACGAAGCCATCGCACAGATCACCAAGGGCGCGACCGGCAATTCCGTCGAGCTGGCGGTGCGCCGGGTGACCGGCCTCGCGTTCGAGCAGCTGGTGGACCAGTGGCGGGATGCCGTCCAGAAGCAGTACCTCCCCGAGGTGGGTGACCGGGTGAAGGCGCGCACCATCGCGA
>DATEOL010000375.1:0-8160 GCA_035274025.1 Gemmatimonadales bacterium
TCGCGCGGATGGGACCGGACCTGGTCACCTCGGGCGACAAGGGTTTCGTGCCCGAGCTGGCCCGGCGCTGGACCCGGCGGGATTCGGTGACTCTCGTCTTCGAGCTGGATCCTCGCGCACGCTGGCACGACGGCAAGCCGGTCACCTCGCGCGATGTGCTCGTCGCGTTCGAGCGCGCCCGCGATCCCGCGACCGACGCGCAGAAGGCCCTCCTGCTCCGCTGGGTCACGTCGGTCACCGCCGAGGGCGCCGGTACCGTCGTGGTCCGGTTCTCCCGCGCGTATGCGGAGCAGATGTACGACGCGGTGTTCCACGTCCAGCCGCTCCCCGCACACCTCATCGACACCATTCCGCGGGACCGCCTCGCCGCCTCGGCCTACGTCCAACACCCGATCGGCAACGGCGCCTATCGATTCGTCCGGCGCGCGCCGGGCCAGCAGCTGGAGCTTGCCGCGGTTCCCGACTTCTTCCTGGGCCGCCCCGGCATCGGCCGGGTGATCTTTCTCCTTGCCCGCGACGCCGACGCCCAGATGAACCTCCTGCTCGACGGAACCGGCGATGCGCTGGAAGGGATCAGCCCGCCGCCGAATATCGCCCGGGTGGAGTCGACCAAGTCCCTCAGGATCATTACGGTGCCGACCACCACCGTGGGCTATCTCCTCTTCAACCAGCGGGCCTCCGGCGATCGCGCCCGGGCGCACCCGATCCTCGCCGATGCGGACGTGCGCCGCGCGCTCGTCATGGCCTTGAACCGCGACGAGATCGTTCGCGCCGCCTTCGGAGCGTACGCCGCGGTGCCCGACGGACCGGTCTCCCAGCTCCACTGGATCCGTGAAGGGAAGCGGCTGGTCAACTTCGACACTGCCGGCGCTCGTGGCCTCCTCGCGCGAAAAGGCTGGCGCGACACCAATGGCGACGGGGTGCTCGAGCAGGGCGGCCGCGACCTCGCGCTTCAGCTCAACTTCCCCGCGCAGAGCGCCATCCGCTCGCTCATCGCTCCCATGGTCCAGGAACAATGGCGGCGGATCGGCGTGAAGGTCGACCTGCTCCGCCTCGACGGTCCGGTGTGGGCCGAGCGCCGCGGCAAGGGTGAGTTCGACGTCGACTTCTCCTCCGCCGTCCTCGACCCGAGCCCGACGGGTCTGGTCCAGAGCTGGACCTGCGCGGGCCGGAACGGGAGCAACGTGGGGCAGTACTGCGATCCCCAGGTCGATTCACTGATGGACCGCGCCATCCGGGGCGCCGGAGACACCCGCAAGACCTGGCACGACACCATCAGGCTCATGGTCTCGGACGCGCCCGCGGCCTTCCTCTACGCGCCCTCCAGCGCCATGGCCATTCATCGTCGCTTCGACCGGGTGGTGATCCGTCCCGAATCGAACTGGGCCGGCATCTGGCAGTGGAGCCTCCGGCCCGACCAGATGCTTCCTCGCGACCGGACCTCCTGAGCGGTGGCAGGCTGGGCCCTCCGGCGACTGCTCCAGGCCCTGGCCACCTTCGCTGCCAGCCTCCTCATCATCTTCGTCATCATGCGGGTCGCCCCGGGCGATCCACTGGTGCGTCTCGAGTCCAATACGCCGCTGGATCCCGCGGAAGTCCGGGTCCTCCGGCAGCGATTCGGACTCGACCAGCCGTTCACCGCGCAGCTCGGTAACTGGCTCGGCGGCGCGCTGCGCGGTGACTTCGGGACCTCGATCGGGCACTATCCCGAAACCGTGGGCCGCCTGCTCTCCACTCGCCTTCCCGCGAGCCTGATACTCGGCGGCACTGTCTTCCTCCTCAACTTTACCGTGGGCGTCTGGCTCGGCGTTCTTCAGGCGCGCCATCGCGGGGAACGCCTCGATCGCTGGCTCACCCGGGGGTCGGTCGCGCTCTACGCCATGCCGGCCTTCTGGCTCGGCCTGATGCTCATTGCCCTCCTGAGCCTCGAGTGGAGGATCTTCCCCTCCGCCCAGATGCACGATCCGTTCATCGCCCCGGAAGCGCCGTTCGTCACCCGGCTCATGGACGTCCTGAGGCACCTGGTGCTTCCCGCGATTACGCTTTCCGCGGTGACCATCGCCGGAACCATGCGGCTCCAGCGGACCGCGATGATCCAGACCTTGCGCGAGGACTACGTGCGCGCCGCGCGGGCGCGCGGGCTCGAGGAGCGCCGCGTCGTGTGGAAGCACGCGTGGCGCAATGCCCTCTTTCCTGTCATCACCCTCTTCGGCCTCTCGCTGCCGGTCCTGGTGACCGGAGCGGTCTTCGTCGAGTACGTCTTCAACTGGCCCGGACTCGGCGGGCTTGCGGCCGACGCGATCTCCGGACGGGACTATCCGCTGCTCATGGGTTGCGCGATGCTGGTGACAGGCGCGGTCATCCTCGGCGGTGTGATCACCGATTTTGCGCAGCACGCGCTCGATCCGCGCACGAGGCCCGGGTGAGGGGGTCCCTCCTCGATCTGGTCCGGAATGCGCTCCGCTCGGCGGCGGGGCGCTGGGGTGCCTTCGTGCTCCTGGTGCTGGTCATCGGCGCGATCGCGCTGCCTCCCCTGCTCCAGGATCCGGCCGCGATCCGGGACGCGGCCCTCGGGGCGCAGGCGCCAGGCGGCGGGCACTGGCTCGGGACCGACGTACTCAACCGCGATATCCTCGCGCGGCTGGTGAACGGAGCCCGGATTTCTCTCGCCATCGCGGCCCTCGCGACCCTGCTGACGGCGACACTCGGCGCCGGGGTGGGACTCGTCGCCGGGTACTCCGGTGGCGCGGTCGATTCCGTCCTCATGCGGCTCGTCGATGCGGCGATGGCGATCCCCCGCCTCTTCGTCCTGCTCCTGCTGGTGCTGGTGTGGGACCGGATTCCCCCGGCCGCGCTGATTCTCGTGATCGGCCTGACCGGATGGTTCGCGACCAGCCGGCTGGTGCGGAGCGAAACCCTGAGACTGCGGCAGGAGGCGTTCGTCACCGCGGCAGAAGCGCTCGGCGCTCCAGGCTGGCGGGTCATGCTTCGTCACCTGCTGCCCAACGTCGCCGGACCGATCATCGTGACCGCAACCCTGGGCATCGGCGACGTCATCCTGCTCGAGGCCGGGCTTTCCTTCCTGGGACTCGGCATCCAGCCCCCCACGCCATCCTGGGGCGGAATGATCCTCGAATCGCGATCGGTCATGACGAGCGCGCCCTGGACTGCCATCTTTCCCGGCATGGCGATCATCGCGACGGTCCTGTCGGCCAACATGGTGGGCGAAGCGCTGCGCGCCGCCCTTGACCCGAGGATCGCGTGACTGCCCCTCTGCTTCAGGTCGAGGATCTTCGCCTCGCCTTCGACCTCGCGGCCGGTACGGTCCATCCCGTCGACGGGGTGAGCTTTTCCATCGCGCGGGGAGAGACTCTGGCGCTGGTTGGCGAATCCGGCTGCGGGAAGAGTCTCACCAGCCTGGCCCTCCTCCGGCTGGTCCCACCGCCTGGCCGGATTGCGGAAGGCTCGAAGGTCACTCTCGACGGGGGCGACCTGCTCTCCCTGCGGGAAGCCGACATGCGCGCGGTGCGCGGCGGCCGGATCGGCATGGTCTTCCAGGATCCGATGACCAGCTTGAATCCGGTTCTCACCGTGGGCGACCAGGTCGCGGAGACGATTCGGGCCCACCGGAAGGCCACCTCCCGGGAGTCGAAGGATCGGGCCATCGCCCTCTTCGGTGAAGTGGGGATCCCGGATCCGGCCCAGCGCTTCTCGGCGTACCCGCACCAGCTGAGCGGCGGGCTCCGCCAGCGCGTGATGATCGCGATCGCGCTCGCCGCCGATCCCGAGCTGCTGGTCGCCGACGAGCCCACCACCGCGCTCGATGTGACCGTCCAGGCCCAGATTCTCGAGCTGCTCGACCGGCTGCGCCGCGACCGCGGAATGTCGGTCCTGCTCATCACCCACGACCTGGGTGTGGTCGCAGGACGCGCCGATCGGGTCGCGGTGATGTATGCCGGGCAGATCGTGGAGACCGCTGACACCCAGACGCTCTTCCGTTCCCCGGGACATCCATACACTCGCGCGCTCTTCGCCTCGATGCCCCGGCTCGATCACGCCCGCGAGCGACTCCGGTCGATTCCGGGCTCGGTGCCGCTCCCGGGCGCCTGGCCTTCCGGGTGTCGCTTTCATCCGCGCTGCCCCGAGATGCTCCAGCGTTGCCCCACCGACGTCCCGCCGGTCTTCGGGCGGGCCAGTGGTTGCAGCTCCCGCTGCTGGCTGGTGGAGAACGACGCGTCGTGACCGCGATGCTCGAGGTTCGCGACCTGGTCGTGCACTACCGCACCGGCTCCTGGTTCTCGGGAGGCGCGAAGACGGTCTACGCGGTGAATGGGGTCACGCTGGACGTCGAAGCCGGCGAGACCGTCGCGCTGGTCGGCGAGTCGGGTTCGGGGAAGACGAGCTTCGGCCGCGCGGTCCTGCGGCTCTACCCGCCAACGTCGGGCAGCGTCACGTTCGAAGGCCAGGACCTCCACGGCCTCGATCGCCGCGCGCTGCGCGGTGTGCGCCGGCGGATGCAGGTCGTCTTCCAGGACCCGTACAGCTCACTCAATCCGCGCCTCACGGTGGGCACGTCGGTCGCTGAAGGCCTGGAGATTCACCGGATCGTCCCCAGGCAGCAAATCCGGGCCCGGGTCGGGGCACTGCTGGAGGAGGTTGGCCTCGACCCGGCGATGGCCGACCGGTACCCCCACGAGTTCTCCGGGGGACAGCGCCAGCGGATCGGCATCGCCCGCGCGCTCGCGGTCGAGCCTGCCTTTCTGGTCTGCGACGAACCGGTCTCGGCGCTCGATGTTTCGGTGCAGGCCCAGGTGCTCAACCTCTTCCTCGAGCTGCAGCGCCACCGGGGACTCGCCTACCTCTTCATCGCCCACGACCTCGCGGTGGTCCGCCAGATCGCGCATCGCGTGGCCGTGATGTACCTGGGACGCATCGTCGAACAGGGCGACGTCGAAACGGTCATCAACCGCGCGCGGCATCCCTATACTGTGGCGCTGCTGTCCGCGGTGCCTGTTCCCGATCCCGAGCGGCAGCGGATGCGAATCGTCCTGCCGGGTGACCCGCCCAGTCCCACCGTGCTGCCTGCGGGCTGTCCCTTTGCCGGAAGGTGCTTCCATCCGGCAAAGAGCGAGCGTTGCACGACGGAGCGTCCAGAGCTGCGGGTGGTCGATCGGCGCGAGGTGGCGTGCCACTACGCGGAACAGGACGCAGGAGCGGGCCTGCGTGTCTGAGCTCTGGATTGTCGACTCCTTCGCCGATGCCCCCTTCAGCGGCAATCCCGCCGCGGTCTGCATGCTGCCGGGGCAGCGTCCCGATGCGTGGCAGCAGGCCCTCGCCGGAGAGATGAACCAGGCGGCGACTGCCTTCCTCACCCGGAAGGCAGAGGACTGGGGACTGCGATGGTTCAACCCGCGCGTGGAGCTGGAGCTCTGCGGCCACGGGACGCTCGCAAGCGCGCATTTCCTCTGGGAATCGGGCCGGCTCCAGCGAACTACCGCCGCGCGCTTTCATACCCGGCGTGGCGTGGTGACCGCCGCGCCGGACGGCGATTGGATCGTGCTCGACTTTCCTTCCACGCCGCCAGCCGAAATCACCCTCCCCAAAGGCCTGGCCGATGCTCTGGGCGCCAGGCCAGTCTGGAGCGGCCGGAGCCCCTTCGACCTGCTCGTCCAGGTGGACACGGCGGAGACGGTCCGGTCGCTGTCGCCCGACTTCGCCGCGCTCGCGGCTTTCGACGCCCGCGGCATCATCGTCACCGCGGAAGGCGACAGCCCCGACATCGACTTCGTCTCACGCTTCTTCTCGCCGCGCGTCGGTGTCCCGGAAGACCCCGTCACCGGCTCGGCGCACTGCGCCCTCGCTCCCCACTGGGCGAACCGGCTCGGTCGAACGACCCTCACCGGCCACCAGGCGTCATCAAGAGGTGGGAAAGTTCGGGTCGAGGTGCAGGGAGAGCGGGTCCAGCTCGCCGGGAAGGCGCGGACGGTTGTGCGGGGAGAGTTGCTGGACAAATAGTCAGGAGCCGGGAGGAGGTCCACCAAGTGTCTGAGCTCTGGATCGTCGACGCGTTCGCCGATGCCCCCTTCAGCGGCAATCCCGCCGCGGTCTGCATGCTGCCAGGACACCGGCCCGACTCCTGGCACCAGGCCCTCGCCGGCGAAATGAACCAGGCCGAGACGGCTTTTCTCACCCGCAAGGAAGGAGACTGGGGGCTGCGATGGTTCACGCCGCGGGTCGAGGTCGATCTCTGCGGTCATGCGACCCTCGCAAGCGCCCATTTCCTCTGGGAGTCGGGACGGCTTCAGCGCACCACTGCGGCCAGGTTCCACACCCGAAGCGGAGTCCTCACGGCGGAATCCGATGGCGACTGGATCGTCCTCGACTTTCCGCAGACCGGCACGGTGGAGGCTCCGCCGCTCGCAGGACTCGCGGACGCTCTCGGTGCGAAGCCCGTGTGGACCGGCCGAAGCCGTTTCGATGTTTTCGTCGTGCTCGAAAGTGCGGAGACGGTGCGCTCACTCACTCCCGATCTCGGCAAGCTCGCCTCGGTCGATGCCCGCGGCGTCATCGTGACCGCGGAGAGTGACAAGGGAGGCATCGATTTCGTCTCACGCTTCTTTGCCCCCCGGGTCGGCGTGCCGGAGGATTCCGTAACGGGCTCGGCCCACTGCGCCCTCACGCCCTACTGGGCCGGAAGGCTGGGGCGACAGGCGATGACCGGGCACCAGGCGTCGCCGAGAGGCGGCATGGTGCGGGTGGAGCTCAAGGGAGAGCGGGTCCTGCTGGCAGGAAAAGCGAGGACGGTCGTACGCGGAGATCTGCTCGAACCCTAAGCGGGGAGTGGGGACCCGTCATGAAGGCTTGACCGCAAGCAAGACCGGCTTGTGCAGGAAGCTGTCCGTATCCCCGATCAGCAGCTTCTCGGTGAACCGCGCGATCTTGTTCCCCTCACTCACGTGCAGTCGCGGATGCACCAGCGGCTTGAGCGTGGGAAAGACGAAATCCACTTCGAGCGAGGATCCCGGGGGCAGCTCGAGGAGTGGTGGGGTAGCCAGTGGATCGATGCGGACCGCTCCGTCCGCGATCAGCACGACGCTGGGTTGCTGGACTGAAAGCGTCGCCCGCCTCGCGCTGTTCACGAACTTCACCTTCACCCGATAGACCAGGCCGCCACCCGGGCCGGGGAGAAGCTCGGTCCCCGAAACCGCCGCGCTCAGGTGACAGTCGAGGTATGCCCCGCAGAATTCGAGCGGCTCCCCGGGAGGGAGGAGCTTCGTCCTGCTGCTGAGCGACACCGCGAGCAGTGCCACGAAATAGAGGGCTCCCAGCCCCGCGAGCACCGCCACCCAGCGCCGACGTGTCCGTTCCGCCATGAGCGCCTCAGGCCACGCCGACGCGACGCTGGTCCGGCAGCCCGCCGAACCGGCGCTCGCGAGAATGGAAATCCACCAGCGCCGCCTCGAGATCCATCGCCCCGAATTCCGGCCACAGGCGGTTGTTGAAGTGCAGCTCGGCGTAGGCGGACTCCCACAACAGGAAGTCGCTGAGCCGTCGTTCGCCCCCGGAACGGATGAAGAGATCGACCGGGGGCACCGGGGCGCCATGGTCGACGAGGGTGATCAGGCGCTCGAAACGATCGCGATCGATGTCCGAGCCGGCCAGCTGCGCGGCGCGAAGGATCGCATCGCGCGCCGAGTAGTCGACCGCCACGCGGAGCCAGAGCCGTTCGCCGGAGAGCGTGGCATGCTCGGTCACCTCGATGTCCTGCCGAAGTTTGTCGCTGATGCGGTCGCGGCGCCCGATCACGGAAAACCGCACGCCGTTCGACGTGAGGTTCCGCCGCTCCGAGCGCACGTAGGTCCGGAAGAGGCGCATCAGCCAGGTGACTTCATCGTCCGGCCGACGCCAATTATCCGAGCTGAAGGCGTACAGGGTGAGAATCGAGATACCCAGATCCGGCGCTGCCTCGACGATGCGCCGAACGGCACGAGCCCCCTCGCGATGGCCCGCGGCGCGCGGCAGCTTCTGGGCCTCTGCCCAGCGACCGTTTCCATCCATGACGATGGCCACGTGCAACTGGCTCATCGTTCCGGTCCTTTCATCATGCGAATCAGGTCTTCCATGTGGCCGACGTAGCGCTCGAGCGCGTTCCGTCCGGCC
>DATEOL010000376.1:0-9763 GCA_035274025.1 Gemmatimonadales bacterium
TCCGCGAGGAGCTGGTGCACGGCAAGACCGTGCGCCTCGCGGTCGATGAAGGCTTCAAGCACGCGATGAACGCGATCATCGACTCCAACGTGAGCGCGGTCCTGACGGCGCTCTTCCTCTTCCAGTTCGGCACCGGTCCGGTCAAGGGCTTCGCGGTGACCCTCATCATGGGTATCGCGGCCTCGATGATCACGGCGGTCTTCGTGACCCGGACCTTCTTCATGATCTGGCTTCAGCGCCGTCCGGCGCTGACAACGCTGAGCATCTGACATGACCCGCATCTTCGCCAACGCCAACTACGACTTCATCGGCCTGCGCCGGTGGGCCTACGGGGTCACCGCGGCCCTGCTGCTGATCGGGCTGATCGGGTACGCCATCTTCGGCCTGAACTACAGTGTCGAATTCACCGGTGGCACGCTGGTCCAGATCGAGACCAGGAATGCCGTCGACGTCGCCAGCCTCCGGACCGGGCTCGACCAGGCCGGGGTGCTGCACGCCGAAATCCAGCAGTTCGGCAGCGACCGGGAGTACGTGATCCGGGCGCGGACCGCGGCCCAGGGCACCGACGCGGACAACACCGAGCAGACCACCCTGGCCGTGACCGGCGCGCTCGACAAGGTGCTGGGAACCGGCACCTACACCATCGCGCGGACCGAGGGCGTGGGTCCGAAGGTCGGAGCCGAGCTCCGGCAGAAGGCCCTGTTCGCCATCCTGCTGTCGTTCGTGGCGGTGCTGGCCTACCTGGCGTACCGCTTCGAGTGGCGCTTCGGGCTCGCGGCCGTCATCGCGACGGCGCACGACATCCTCACCACGCTGGGCTTCATCGCCATCATGAAGATCGAGGTGAGCCTGGTGGTGGTCGGCGCGGTGCTGTCGATGGTGGGGTACTCGCTCAACGACACGATCATCATCTTCGACCGGGTGCGCGAAGACCTGCGGAAGATGCGCGGCGTGCCGTTCGCCACGGTGCTCAACCGGGCCATCAACGAGACCCTGCCGCGCAGCGTGCTCACCCACGGCACCACGCTGTCGACCTTGCTGGCGCTGGCCCTGCTCGGCGGTGAAGTGATCCGGCCCTTCGCGCTGGTGATGTTCTTCGGCGTCTTCACCGGCACCTTCTCCTCGATTTTCATCGCCTCGCCGGTCCTGCTCTGGATCGAGAAGAAGTGGCCGGGAGCCGCGGTCAGGCACCTGGGCTCCTCGGCGTCGACGCCCAAGCCCGCGCCGGCGTCCACGACGGGCAGCGGAGCGAAGCCGGGCGGACGGAAGGCACAACCGGTCGCCTAGGCCCCCCCAGAACCCGGAACCCAGCACCCAGTCAGTGCTGGTCGACACCCACTGCCATCTCGCGGATCCGGCCTACGAGGCCGACCGCGACGCGGTGCTCGAGCGAGCGGGCACCGCTGGACTGGGACACATCGTCGCGATCGGCGAGACGCCTGAGCGCGCCGAAGCCGCGGTTGCCCTCGCCCGTTCCACTCCCGGCATCTCCGCCAGCGCAGGTCTTCATCCCCACGACGCGCGACACTGGTCCGAGGACCGCGCCCGCTGGCTCGAGGACGCGGCCACCTGGAGCGAGGTCGTCGCCATCGGCGAAACCGGGCTCGATTACCACTACGACTTCTCGCCGCGCGCCGCGCAGCGCCTCGCGTTCGAGGCCCAGATGGACCTCGCCGCACGCGCCGGCCGCCCCGCGATCATCCACGCCAGAGAAGCAGACGACGATGTCCTCTCGGTCCTTCGGAACCATCCCGGGGCCACGGCGATTCTCCATTCCTTTTCCAGCGGTCCCGAGCTCTGCCGTGGTGCGATCGCGCTGGGGCACTATGTGTCGTGGAGCGGCATGATCACCTTCCGGAACTGGTCGCAGGATGAGCTGATCCGGGAAGTCCCCCACGATCGGCTGCTGGTCGAGACCGATGGACCCTACCTCGCCCCGGTGCCGATGCGGGGAAAGCGCAACGAGCCGGCATATGTCAGGCACACCGCGGAGCGCCTGGCGCAGGTTGTCGGCTGGACGGTGGGAGAGTGCATCACCCGGACCGCGGAGAACGCGGTTCGTGTATTCGGACCCCGCGTAGTGGACTCGCGACTCCTGACTCCCCCATGACTCCTTCAGATATCGCCATCGCGCAGGCCGCGAAGCTCCGCCCGATCGTCGACGTGGCGGCGGAGGTCGGCCTCGGTCCCGACGACATCCTTCCGTACGGGAAGTACAAGGCCAAGATCACGCCGGCCGCGGTAGCGTCGCGCACCCCGAAGGGCCGCCTGGTACTGGTGTCGGGCATCAATCCGACGCCTGCCGGGGAGGGAAAGAGCACCGTGACAGTGGGGGTGAGCCAGGCGCTCCGCCGGCTCGGCCAGCGGGTGATGATCTGCATTCGCGAGCCCTCGCTGGGTCCGGTCTTTGGCGTGAAGGGTGGCGCCGCGGGCGGTGGATACGCGCAGATCGTGCCGATGGACGAGATCAACCTGCACTTCACCGGCGACTTCCACGCGATCAGCTCGGCGCACAACCTGCTGTCCGCGCTGCTCGACAATCACATCCACCACGGAAACGCGCTCGGTATCGATGCCCGCCGGATCACCTGGCCCCGCACGATCGACATGAACGACCGGGCCCTGCGCTCGGCGGTGGTCGGACTTGGTGGGCTCAATGGTGGACCGTCGCGCGAGGAGCGCTGGGTCATCATCCCCGGCTCCGAGGTGATGGCGATCCTCTGCCTGGCGTCGAACCTCAGCGACCTCGAGGGTCGGTTGGGTCGCATCATCGTGGGCCTCACGCGGGAGCGAAAGCCCGTCACCGCGGCCGATCTCAAGGCCTCGGGCGCGATGACGCTTCTGCTCAAGGACGCGATCCTGCCCAACCTGGTGCAGACCCTGGAAGGCGGCCCCGCCCTGGTCCACGGCGGTCCCTTCGGGAACATCGCGCACGGGTGCAATTCGCTCGCAGCCACCAGGCTCGGCCTCGGGCTCGCCGACATCGTGATGACCGAGGCGGGATTCGGCGCCGACCTGGGCGCGGAGAAGTTCTTCGACATCAAGTGCAGGGCCGGCGGGCTCAACCCCGAGGCCTGCGTCGTCGTCGCGACCGTGCGCGCGCTCAAGATGCACGGGGGAGTCAAGAAGGACGCGCTCGGTCGGCCCGACGTCTCGGCGCTCAAGGGCGGGCTCGCGAACCTCGAGGCCCACGTCGCCAACATCCGGAAGTTCGGCGTGCCCGTCGTGGTCGCGCTCAACCGGTTCACCGGCGACTCGAGCGACGAGGTCGGCGCGGTGCTCGAGGCCTGCGCCGGCTGGGGTGTGCGGGCCGCGCTCTCCGATGTGTGGGCCAGGGGTGGAGAGGGCGGCGAGGCCGTGGCCCGGGAAATCCTGGCCGTACTGGCCGAAGGCAAGGGCGCGTTCCGTCCGCTCTACGACGCGACCCTCCCGATCCAGGCCAAGATCGAGATCATCGCGCGGGAGATCTACGGCGCGGACGGAGTGGACTTCCTGCCTTCCGCGAGCCGCTCCATCACCCAGTGCGAGGCGATGGGACTCGACAAGACGCCGGTCTGCATCGCCAAGACCCAGTATTCCTTCTCCGATGATCCCTCGCGACTCGGGCGTCCGAAGGGCTTCCGCATTACCATCCGGGACGTCACGCCGTCGGCAGGCGCGGGATTCGTCGTGGCCCTGGCGGGAGACATCATGACCATGCCGGGTCTCTCGAAGACCCCGGCGGCGGAGGCGATGCGAGTGCTCGCCGACGGAACCATCGAAGGGCTCTTCTGAGGACTGACATGACCATCGGCATCGCACACACGGACAACGCCCCCCGGGCCATCGGCCCCTACAGCCAGGCGACGATCCACGGTGATCTCGTGTTCACCGCCGGACAGGTCGCGCTCGACCCCGTGACCATGGAAGTGGTCGCGGGCGGAGTCGCGGAGCAGACCGAGCAGGTCTTCAAGAACATCAAGGCCGTGCTGGAGTCCGCCGGGTCGGGGTTCGACCGCGTCCTCAAGACCAGCGTGTTCCTGGTCGACATGGCGGACTTCGCCGCGATGAACGAGGTCTATGCGAAGTACTTCGGCAGCCACCGGCCGGCGCGCTCGACCGTGGCGGTGGCCGGCCTCCCACGTGGTGTACGTGTCGAGATTGATTGCGTCGCCGTAAGAGGTGAGTCGTAAGAGGTGAGACGCGGCCGGGTGGTTGACCGTCTCACGTCTCACGGCTCACGTCTCACGTCGGTTGGGGAGTGCATCGGGCCTGGTGGCTCGGCCGGTCTTCAAAACCGCGACGGAGGCGCCTCAGGTGTCTCCGGTGGGTTCGATTCCCACACGCTCCCGTTGAGTTGGCGTTCAACCGCCCGAACCGCCCGAACCGCCCGAACCGCCGGAACCGCCCGAACCGCCCTAACCGCCCTAGCCGTCCTCGCGCTGACGGTGCTTGGCCCGACCAGGAGCTTTGGCCAGGCCGATACGACCCGCCCCCAGTACATCCAGGCTCCGGTGTCGCCGATGGGCGCCTTCTTCCGCTCCCTCGCGATTCCGGGATGGGCCCAGGCCAAGCTCGACCGTCGCCTGACCGGCGGCATCTTTCTTGGCTTCGAGGGCATCGCCCTCGGGATGATCATCAAGGCCGACCGCGAGCTCGAGTACATGAAGTCGCGCGGAGACTCCACCCAATCGATCGAGAACAAGCGGCAGGAACGGGAAGACTGGATCACGCTGCTCGTCTTCAACCATCTCTTCGCCGCCCTCGACGGGTTCGTGGGAAGCCATCTCTACGACTTTCCCGATGAGGTAAAGCTCCGTGCCTCCCCGAAAGGCTTCGGCGCCGTGGTGACGATTCCCGTGAGGTTCCGGTGAACCGCTCCCCCGTCGGGATCTTCGACTCGGGCCTCGGCGGCCTTACGGTCGCGGGCGCGATTTTCCACCGCCTTCCTCACGACTCCACCATCTACTTCGGTGACACGGCGCGGGTGCCCTATGGCCCCAAGTCACCGGAGACCGTGCGACGGTACAGCCACGAGATCCTCGATTGGCTGACCAGCCAGGGCGTGAAGGCCGTCGTCATCGCGTGCAATACGAGCACGGCCCACGCGCTGGAGTCGCTGCAGTCGGTTTCTCCCGTACCCGTCCTCGGCGTGGTGGAACCTGGCGCGCGCGCGGCGGTGCAGGCGAGCCCCCGGGGACATATCGGCGTGATCGGAACCGCGGGCACCGTGGCGAGCAGCGCCTATGTGCGCGCCATCCACAGGATCCGGCCCGATGCCGACGTCGTGCAGCAGGCCTGTCCACTGTTCGTGCCCTTCGCGGAGGAGGGGTGGTTCGATCATCCCGCGACGGAGCTGGTGGCGCGCGAGTATCTGGCACCGCTCATCGCGGCAGGCGTCGAATCGGTTGTGCTGGGTTGCACCCACTATCCGCTGCTTAAACCACTTCTTTCGCGGGTGCTCGGGCCGGGCGTGACCCTGATCGACAGCGCGGAGGAAGTGGCCTCAGCACTTGCGGACACTCTCGGAGAGAAGGACTTGAATGCCCAAACGGAGGCCAGACCCTCGCACCGGTTCGCGGTGAGCGACGATCCGGCTCGATTTGTTGCCGTGGGATCGAAGTTTCTTGGGGAGCGACTGGGGGAAGCGGAGTTGGTGCAGTTATCGCCGGATCGCTAGATCGCGAGATCGTCGGATCTCAATTGAACGTCCTCAACTCAACGCCTTGCGCGCTCGCCGTGGCATATCGAAGGCCATCCAGCCAGGCACCCGGATTCAGGTACCACCGGCCCGGCCCCGCTTCGCGAAGCGCCGGCCGATGGGTGTGGCCGAGGATGAGGAGGCCGAGCGTGGGCTCATCTCGCATCCGCGCGTCCGCCCACGCCGCCTGTGCCGCCGCCGCCCGATCGAGCACCGCCGCATCGCGGGTCGAGTCCGCGAGCTTGCCGCTCAGGCGATCCACCAGCCAGAAGCCGAAGTCAGGTGGCAGGCTCCGGAACCCGGCGATGGTGACGCGGCTGCGCGTGATCCGATGCATCAGCTTCGCCGACCAGTGCTGCTCCGCAAGTCCATCCCCGTGCACCGCAAGGGTCGTCATCCCACCCACGGCAAGGCGTACACCTTCCGCGCCGAAGGTGATGCCCGCGTCCCGATCCCAGAAGGAGTCGCCCCAGCGATCGTGGTTGCCACCGGTCATGAAGACGGGACACTTGCGCGCGAGCTGCGTCAGGGCGCTCGCGACCCGGAAGCCGCCGCGCGGGATCGCGCGCCGCCACGCGAACCAGAAATCGAAGAGGTCACCGTTGACCAGCAAGGCGTCGCCCAGCGTGGGGACTCGCTCGAGGAATTCGAGCATGGCCTCCTCGATGCTGGCCGGAACAGCGCCGAGGTGCGCGTCGCCGACGACGACCAGCTGCTCGCACTGCATTGACGATTGCGGAATGACTATTGACAATTGGTCGTCCGTTTGAAGCCCGTGCCGACCCGCTTTTCCGGAGTGCAATTGTCAATAGACAGCAGTCAATCGTCAATGCAGCCCGTCTCGGAGACGTTCGTGAGGGTCACATACGCCGACACCGACCAGATGGGGGTCGCCTACTATGGCCGGTACCCCATGTGGTTCGAGGTCGCCAGGACGGAATACCTCCGGGCGCGGGGAAAGGCCTACCGGGAGCTCGAAGAGGATGGCCTGCGCCTCGTCGTGAGTGAGCTCCAGGTCCGCTACCGGGCCCCGGCCCGGTACGACGACCTCCTCAGGGTACGGTGCTGGGTGCGGGATATTGCCTCAAGGCGCGTTACCTTCGGCTACGCGATCGACCGGGGGGAGGGGCAGGAGGTCCTGGCGACAGGAGTGACCGACCTCCTTTCCCTGGACCGGGATTTCCGGCCCATCCGGCTTCCAGAGGACCTGGGGACTCGGCTTACCCCGACCCCGGACCCGGTTCGAACCTGAGTTGATGAATTACCTTATCTTTCCTTTCCAAGTCATTGATTTTTAAGCCAACTGCATGATTCACTTCAGGTGCGGAACGACTCTACCTGTACTGCTTCTGGCCTGCCTGGCCGGGGCAAGCGCGTGTGCCGGTGGACCGCCCGCCCTGGTCCTCCCTGCCGGGGGAACCCCCGCGTCTTCGGCCCAGGTTCGGGCCTGGTCCGACAGTCTGCAGTCCGGGGCACTGGTGTTGCACCGTTTCAAGTGGCAATACCGGGATCGGGATCAGGCCGCCGGGGGGCGCGGGAGCGCTCGTATCGCCGGCCGGGACTCGCTGCGTCTGGACATGATCGGTCCCCTCGGGGCCGGACGGGGTGGCGCCTTCGTGATCGGGGCCGTCGAGCAGTGGGCCCAACCGGAAGAAGAAGTCCGGAAGATCGCGCCCGACTACCAGCTGCTCTGGGCGATGCTCGGGATTCCGCGACTTCCCGAAGCGTTCGATGAAGTGACCCGGTACGAGGGTCCCGGACTGGTCGCCTGGAGGATCGTGCGTGGAGCGGATACGGTTGAATTCGCGCGCCAGACGGGCACCGATGTACGGTTCATGGCCGACGTGCGCGAGTCAGGTGTGCGGGTCGGCCGGGTGCAGACAACGTATAATGCGGATGGCAGCCTCAAGTCGTCGCGGCTCGATGTGCCGCGGGGACCGGCGCGCCTGGATCTCAACTACTATGCAACCAGCCGGCCAGAGAGCTTTCCAGCCGACACGTGGACTCCTCCGGATCGCGAGCCTTAGCGCGATCCTGGCGGGAGGATGCATGTATGGATTCTCGGGCGGCGGCTTGCCGGCCGGGATCAAGACCGTGGCCGTGCTTCCCTTCGAAAACCTCACGTCCGATCCAACCCTGACTGCCGAGATCAATCGCGCGGTCCGTGAGGCGGTGCAGGACCGGCTGGGGCTTCGGCAGGCCGGCGAGAACCAGGCCGACGCGCTCGTGCGCGGCACCATCACCCGCTACGAGCCGGACCTTCCGGTCTCCTTCACCGCGGCGGAAAACAACCAGGTCAATGTCAACAAGCGCCTGGTGCAGATCGTCGTGTCGGTCGAAATCCTCAACCAGCGCGAAGAGAAGGTCCTCTGGAAGCGCGAAGGCCTCATGGTCGAAGGCGACTACGAGACCGGGCAGGAAGCGGCCGGCAGGAAGCGCGCGCTCGACAAGCTGATCACCAACATCGTGGACGGGGCGCAGTCTCAATGGTAAGCCCCCGCCTTCGAAGCCGGCGCGGAGCAAGCAAGCTCGGCTGCCTGGTTTCGCTCGCCCTCTTCGTGGGCGCGCTCACCTACGGCGTCCGCATCGGCCGCATCTACTGGCGTTACTACGAGCTGGTGGAGGACATGAAGCAGTCGGCGCGCTTCGCCCAGACCCAGAGCGACGACGTCATCCGCCGCAACCTCATGCAGCGCGTCGACGAGCTCAGCATCCCCGCCGAAGCCAAGCGCTTCGTGATCCGGCGCGCCGGCCCGCCCTGGCGGATCCTGATCCACAGCGAATACCGCGAACGTCTCGACCTGCCTCTCGGTCCCCCCCGCTATCTTGTCTTCAAGCCCAGGGTGGAGTCGGGATTCTGAGTACCCGCGAAAAAATCGTGAGTCGTCCCGACCTGCTCGCGTGGAAGCGCCAGCAGGGCGGGACGATCGTCTTCACCAACGGCGTGTTCGACCTCCTGCACCCCGGTCACATCGAAGTCCTCGAAGCTGCCCGGCGCCTGGGCGATGCGCTCGTCGTCGGCGTCAATGGCGACGACTCCGCCCGCCGGCTCGGGAAGGGACCGGGACGCCCGGTCCAGGCCGCCGATGCCCGCGCTCGGGTTCTCGCCGGCCTCGCCGCGGTGGATCGCGTGGTCCTGTTCGACGAGGACACCCCACTCGCCCTCATCGAGGCGCTCGCACCCGAGGTCCTCGTGAAGGGGGGCGACTATTCCCGCGAGACCATCGTCGGCGCGGACTTCGTCGAATCACGGGGCGGGGCGGTGTATGCCATTCCGCTTCTTCCCGGTCAGTCCACCACCGCCATCGTGGAGCGGCTTCGTGTCACGTCCTGATGGCCGCGCCGTCGACCAGCTCCGGCCGGTCGTCCTCGAGCGCGGCGCCAATCCGTACGCCGAGGGGTCCTGTCTCGTCCGCTTCGGAGGTACGCTGGTCCACTGCACCGCGAGCGTCGAGGCCGGCGCGCCTCCGTTCAAGAAAGGCAGCGGCGAGGGGTGGGTGACCGCCGAATACGCCATGCTGCCCCGGGCGACGAGCGAGCGCACCTCGCGCGAGCGGAACGGCCCCGGCGGACGGAGCCAGGAGATCCAGCGCCTGATCGGCCGCTCGCTCCGCGCCGCGATGCGCACGATGGCGTTCGGGGAATACACCATTCGCATCGACTGCGACGTCTTGCAGGCCGATGGCGGAACCCGCACCGCGAGTATTACCGGCGCGTGCGTGGCACTGCATGATGCCTGCGCCTGGCTCGGGGAGCGCACCGGGATCGAATCACCGTTCGGCACGCTGGTGGCCGCGGTCTCGGTGGGAATCGTCGATGGTGAGCCCTGTCTCGACCTCGCGTACACCGAGGATGTCCGCGCCGGCGTCGACGCCAACATCGTGATGCGCGAGCCCGACCACTTCGTCGAGGTGCAGGGCACCGGCGAACACGGCGTGTTCTCCCGCGCGGAGCTCGACCGGCTGGTCGACCTCGGCCATCAGGGAATCACCACGCTGTTCGCGCTCCAGCGCCAGGTGCTTGGCCTGTGAAGCTCCTGGTCGCGACCCGGAGCAGCGGCAAGCAGCGCGAAGTGCGCGAGCT
>DATEOL010000377.1:0-3696 GCA_035274025.1 Gemmatimonadales bacterium
CACCTCCGGTTGGGCCACGGCGTAGTAGGCCGCGGCGAAGGCGCCCACTATCGCGATCCCGAACTGCACCACGTCGGTAAGCACGACGCCACGAAGCCCCGAGCTCGCGGCGTAGAGGGCGGTGATGCCGGAGCAGATGAGAACGGTGGTGTACTTGTCGAGCCCGATCAGGACGCCCGCGATCTTGATCGCCGCGAGGTTGACCGAGGCCATGATCATCGCGTTGAAGAAGAGGCCGAGGTAGACGGCGCGGAACCCGCGAAGGAAGGCCGCCGGCTTGCCGGAATAGCGGAGCTCGTAGAACGCGATGTCGGTGAGCACCTCGCTCCGCCGCCAGTATCTCGCGTAGAAGAAGACCGTGCACATCCCCGTCAGGCAGAACGCCCACCACACCCAGTTCTGGCTCACGCCGCCGGTCCGCACCAGGTCGGTGACCAGGTTTGGCGTGTCGGTCGAGAACGTCGTGGCGACGAGCGAGATGCCGAGGAAGTACCAGGGAAGGGACCGGCCGGAGAGAAAAAACTCCTGGGTGCCGCTGCTGGCGCGGCGGGTCACCGCGAGTCCCACCACGATGGTGATCACGCCATAGAGCGCCACCATCGCCCAGTCGAGGGCGTTCAGTTGCATTGTCAGCCTTGAGGTGGGCCTGGAGGAATCTAGACCGAAAGACCGAAGGACCTTAAGGACCTGAAGCCCTAAAGCCCTAAAGCCCTAAGGCAACTGCCTTAGGGCTCTAGAAAGGCGAAGACAACGGAAGCAGCGCTCTACGCTTCGCTCATGTTGCGAACCCCCGTTCGCATCCGTCCTCTTCGCCCTTACCTGCGGGCTACGGGCTACAGACTACGGGTCCTGCTCATTGCTTCCCCTCTCCCTCCTTGCTCCTCACTGCTCACTCCTCACTCCTCACTCCTCACTCCTCACTACTCACTACTCACTACTCACAGCTGATTACACTCTCCCGCGACTCCACTCTCACCACATCTCCCTGCGGCTTCTGGATCCGGACAACGTGCACCGGCTGCCCCACCGCGGTCAGGACCAGGCAACGCTCGCTGTAGCGTTCTCTGACGACACGCACCACGACGCCGCGCTCGAAGATCCGGACTCCCTCGATCACGTTGTTGATCCCCGGCGAGGTGCCCAGGGCGCTCAGGATCAGGGCCTCTCGGGCAAAGTTGATTTCGGGACGGACGGGAGCCGGGGTGCGATTGGAGTAGATCTCGGCCCAGACGCGGGCCCAGTCCGCCTGGGTGGTAATCAACAGGTCGGTGGGCCTGGTGATGCCGCTGAAGTATTCCCGGGTGACCGTGATGCTGGGCTGTTCCGCCGTCAGGAGCCGGCCAAGCGAGTCGTCATTGGGCCCGGTGTCGGTCGCGCCTTCGCAGGCCGCGAGGGACAGGGCGAGAATGAGGATCGAGCATCGCATGTCCCCCTGATCCGCAACCATTGGGCCTGACGGGCTGGATCAAGCGGGACAACGACTTCGGCGCCGCCGACTGGCCGGCGGGGTGACGGACTGACACGCCGCCCCGACACGAAAGCGGTGTCAGCCGACCGCCTTCAGCCGCTCCCTCACGAGGTCTCGATCGGACGCATGCGTCACTCCGAGCCACCCACGTCCGGCGCGGATGACCCGCACCCGACCAAGGCCCCGCTCGACCATCACCCCGATGGTCTCGGGGAGGGCCCACTCGACCTCCGTATCGTCGCGATGGGAGGCGAGGAACTCGGCAAAGAGGGGTTCGAACATCTCCATCGTCTGCCGCGGACAAGCCCAGCAGTTCATCGAGACCCAGTCGTCTGAAGCGGTGCTCACCTCCCGCCGCTCCTCGATCGTGACGAGATGGTCCGTCGCGTCGTACTGGAGGATCGCGCGGGAGACCGGACCATTGGGGCTCAGGGTCTCGGCCAGCGGGTACGCGATGGCGGCCAGGACGGGCAGGCGGGCGGGCTGGCGGACTGACAGGAACTGCTCCGCGGCCATGATCGCTTCGGGGCCGTAAAAGTCATCGGCGTTCACGATCACGAAGGGCCCGTCGATCACGCCGCGCGCCGAGAGGACGGCGTGGGTCGTGCCCCATGGCTTGGTGCGCCCGGCAGGAACCGAAAATCCCGGCGGGAGATCATCGAGCCTCTGGTGGACATAGGTAATGGAGAGCGCCGTATCGCTCGCGCCGTGGTGGCGGCGAAAGGCAGTCTCGTGCTCCGGCGCGATCACGAACACCGCGCGCGTCGCCCCGGATCGTTCGGCGTCCCGGAGGGCATAGTCGCTGAGGAATTGACCGCGGGGCCCGAGGGGCTCGAGCTGCTTCGGACCGCCGAACCGTGACCCGCGTCCCGCGGCGAGGACGAGGAGCGTCCAGCCGTCCGGCGTCACTTCGGCTTCGTGACTGGCAGCACGTCCCAGGTGAAGTAGCGAAGGCCTGGCGTGCCGCCGCGATACACCTGCACTGCGACAAGGCCCTCGGCGCCGATGATGGCCGCGTGTCGAGTTCGCCGGGGAATCCGGATCGAGGAGCCGGGCTCGAGCGAGATCTCCTTGTCGCCGACGCGGAAGCGGGAGCCCCCGCAGATCACGAAGAGCATCTCCTCGTCTTCGCCATGGTCGTGTTCAGGAACCACGACGCCGGGCCCGAGGAAGAGCCAACCGGTGTATGCGCCGAGGGAATCAACCGCGCCTTTCGAAGTGAGCGGCGCGGCCATGATCATGGCGTCGGGGTTGCGGCGGACCTCGAGGGGGAGGTCGAAGCGGCACGTATCCACGCTGACAGCGACGAACAGGGCGAGCATCATCTCGGGGTCTCCGAGGCCTCAAAGGTCTCCAAGGTCTCGAAAGTTACACGAGACCCCGAGACCTGTGAGATCCTGGAGAGCTGTGAAACCTCACGGCACGATGTACTCCGTAAACCGCTGTTTCGTCCCGTCCGCGGAGGTCTGCTCGGCGTAGACCATGTAGGGAGCCTTGTCCGTCATATACCAGGTGGAGAGGAGGAGCATGGTCCCGCCTCGCATCGCGCGCTCTTCCACCACCCAGGAGTCCCACGACTTGTCCTGCACCTTGATGGATTTTCTCCCGGTCACCGTGAAGATGCGCTGCTCCACCTGCGGCATGCTCGGTGCCCAGACGGGCATCACCATGATCTTGCCGTCGGAGAGTCCCGCGGCCACCGGCGGAAGGTCGGAGGCGCCGGCCATCCACGCCGGCTCACTCAGGGTGAGATCGACCTGCGCGGCCGCGGCGTCGGAAGGCGTCTTGCGCGTGCCGCGCACCCGGTTGCCCTCCATGGTCAGGCGGATGTCCGCGCCCGCGCTCGAGGTGTAGTAGTACCCGTATGGCGCGAGCGTGACCTGATCATAGGTCTGGTAGATGGTCCACTTGATCGGGGTGCCCCCGGGTTGCTGCCTGGTGCCGCTCGTGACCCAGCGCTGCACTTTCTTCCCGGCGGAATCCCCGAGCGTGAGCTCGTTGATCCACTCGGCGGCCACTTCCCACGAGCTCCCGACCTGACGTTCCACAACGACGCGTGCCTTGTGCGGCTGCATGAAGGCCGCATTCACCGAAGGGGATCCGACTCCAATGCGGAGCGTATCCGCCACGGCCAGCGCCAGAATGACCATCATGAGGAGATCCGATGAAGGGTGCCTTCCCCTACGCTTCGCGTCGAGGCGGGGATTCGGCGCGCCGCGGCGCGGGCA
>DATEOL010000378.1:0-6646 GCA_035274025.1 Gemmatimonadales bacterium
ATCGGGCTCTCGGGCACGCTGCCGGGTTACAACCGGGCGATCATTCCCGTGCTGCAGCCGGATGGGACCACGCTCTTCCGACCCCAGGACCAGAACAACGCCAACCTCACGGCGACCATGTCCCAGACGGTCCCGCTCACCGGTGGCGACTTCTTCGTGTCGTCATCGCTCGCGTGGCTCTCGGTGACCGGTGAGGACTCCTTCCGGAGCTGGACCTCGACGCCCGTTACCATCGGCATCCGGCAGCCGCTCCTGCGCTCCAACGTCGCGGGCTGGGATCGCAAGGAGCAGCCGGTGCGCTACGAGGTGTCCGAACGGGCCTACCGCGAGGCCAAGGAAGACATCGCGCTCCGCACGGTCAATCTCTTCTTCGACGTGCATGAAGCGAAGGTGCGGCTCGACAACGCCGCCACCAACGTCGCGGTGAATGACACCCTCTACCGCCTCAACCAGGGTCGCTTCAACGTCGGGCGCATCGGAGAGAACGACCTGCTCCAGAGCGAGCTCGCACTCCTGCGGGCGCGCACCTCCCTCGATGGCGCGCGGCTCGATCACCAGCGCGCCGTCGCCGCCCTCCGGCTGGGTCTGAATCAGTCTTCGACGGCGCCGCTCGACATTGTTCCGCCCGAAGGGGCGCTCGATGTCCAGGCCGACACGCTGCGCGCCGTCCAGGAGGCGCTGCGCAATCGCGCGGTCGTCACCACCGCCGAGCTGCAGGAGCTCCAGGCCGATCGGCGGGTGAACGAGGCCAGGCTCAACAACGGGATCGGTGCCACGATCGTCGCGAGCTTCGGCCTCAACGCGACCGGCGACGAGCCCAAGCTCGCCTACTCGAACCTGCAGGAAGCCCGGCGGTTCGAGATGGGAGTGCAGATCCCGCTGGTGCAGTGGGGCTCCCGGAAGGAAGGAATCCAGGCCGCCGAGTTCGACAAGGAACAGGTCGCGAGCACCACGGCGGTGACGCGCGAGACCACTGCCCACGAGGCGCATTTTGCCGTGCTCCAGCTCGAGCAGGCGAAGCGCGCGCTGCTTCTCTCGGGTACTGCCGACACCGTCGCGGCCAAGCGGTTCGAGGTCGCGTACAATCGCTACGTGATTGGAAGGATCAACATCGACAACCTCTATATTGCGCAGAACGAGAAGGATCAGGCCAGGACGCAGTACGTCCTGGCGCTGCGGCAATACTGGCAGGCGTACTATCTACTCAGGCGGTTGACTCTCTTTGACTTCGAGTCTGGACGACCGATTCAGTAGGCGGTTGGGGCGGTTGGGGCGGTTTCCACCCCTTCAAACCGCCTTAACCGCCTTAACCGCCCTAACCGCCCTAACCGCCCTAACCGCCCTAACCGCCACTGCTCAAGTGCCGGTTGATTCCGCCCCCGCCGCTCCCCGCCGCGCAACGACGAATTGTGTCGTAAGTCGGATAAGCGACGGCGATACGCTGCGCTGCCAGGGCGGCGCCCGGGTCCGCCTGATCGGAATCGATGCCCCCGAACGGGAGCAGACGCCATTTTCCGAGGTGGCCCTCAGTGGACTCAGCTCGCTGGTCGCCATCGGCGACACGATCCAGCTCGAGCCCGATGTCGATCCCCGCGACCAGTACGACCGCGTCCTCGCCTACGCCTGGCGCAACGGGCGAATGATCAACTGGCGGATGGTCAGGGAGGGATGGGCGGTCCCTCTCACGGTCTCACCCAACGTGCAGTACGTCGACTACTTCCGGCGAGCCCGTGATTCCGCCCGTGGTGAGGGCAAGGGTCTCTGGAAGGTCGACGGCTTCCGGTGCGAGCCCGCGGCCTGGCGCGCGAAGCGTTGCTAGCTTGCCGCCATGCTCCCTCGCACGTCACGGATCCTGCCGGCGCTCCTGCTCGGCGCGCTCATTTTCCGGGTTGCCTGGTGGCTGCTGTACGTCGACGTCGTTGAAAACGAGGGCGTAGAGTACATCCGACTTGCCGCCAACTGGTTTTCGGGCCACGGGTATGTCTCGATCTTTGGTGGCCCCCACACGTTGTTCCCTCCGTTCTATCCCCTCCTCATCGGCCTGACGTCGCTGCTGACGGGTTCGACCGAGTTCGCCGCCCGCCTGGTCTCGCTGGCTTCCGGATTGCTCCTCGTGTGGGCTGTCTACCGGCTCGCATCCGACGTCCTCGGAGAAGTGGCCGGGATCGCCGCGGGCGCCCTGGCCGCCGTGCATCCCCTGCTGGTTGCTCTGTCGGTCTCGACCTATTCGGAAGCCTTGTATCTCGGCCTCTCAATGGCGGCCGCCGCGCTCGCGGTGCGGTGGGTCGCGCGACCCTCAGTGTGGCTGGCTCTGTCGGTGGGCGCCTTGTGCGGGGTCGCCTATCTCACCCGGCCGGAAGGAATCGCCCTGGCCCCGTTGTTCGCTGTCACGCTCCTGCTCGCGTCACGGCGACTCGGTCTTCGGAAGGCGGTTGGGTCGGGTGCGGCGCTTGGTCTCACGGCGCTCCTGGTCGCCTTGCCTTATGTCGGCTGGCTCTCGGCGATTGCGGGGACGTTTCGCTGGGAGGGAAAGTCGGCGATGAACAACCTGGTGGTGGCGAATCTCGCCAGGGGAGAAAGCTACGGAGAAGCGGCGCGTGGACTGGATTCCGCCGGTGCCCCGACCGGGGCCTTCATGTTTCTCGACCAGCACGCGCGGCTCCGTGAATCCCGGCCGGAAGGAGGCAGCCTGCTGCGGGAGATCGCGCGCGATCCCCTGGGGCGCGGTTACCAGGTGGCGTCGCGGGTGCTCAACGCGCGCTTCCTCGGCGGAATTCTGATCCTGGTCCTGGCGGCGACGGGGTTCCTGTTCGGCGGCGCATGGAGGCGGGAACCGGTCGGCGCGATCCTGGCGCTGGTCCCATCCATGGTGACCCTGGCGGCCCTCCTCAGCGTCGAATGGCTTTGGGACCGCTATCTTTTCGCGCTCCTTCCGGGCCTGCTCATCTGGGCGGGCGGCGGAATCCAGCGCATTGCTCGGGTGTCGCGCAGCGCCGCGCTCGGGGTCGCATTACTCGTTCCCGCCCTGTCGCTCCGACCCGTGTTGGGTGTCGGTGACATCAACCAGACACGATTGACCGACGTGAGGGTGACAGGGACCTGGATCGGCACCGATGCCAGGACCCGAACGCCCGGCGAGCGCCCCCTCATCGCGGGCAGTCGGTTGGCGCTGGCGCATTACGCGGAAGGCGAAGAGGTCTACCTGCCTTGGGCGGATGAGGCGCGGGCACTGATCTTCCTGCGCCGGATCGGGCCGGACTACGTCGCGGTTCGAACCAGCGAGCGGGAAATGGCTCCCTACCTGCGCGCCTGGCTGGACGGCGAAGGGCCGAGTGAATGCCTCACGCCCGCGGAAGGCCTCCCGCCTGAGGCCTCGAGATTCTACCGGGTCTGGAGGTGGCGGTGCTGACACAGCAATCAGAAATCGCCGATTCCAAATCTCAGAAGTAGAAGTGGTCGCCAGGCGAGATGAGCTACCTGCAGATTCACCTCTACCTCTGAGATTTGAAATCGGCAATTTCTGATTGCAGTTACTCCTCCCGAAGCGCTTTCACCACGTCAAGCCGGGTCGCCTGAAACGCCGGGATCCAGCACGCCGCGATCGCCGCGCCGACCAGCAGCAGGGCCACTCCACCAAACGTCACCGGATCGGTCGCTCCGACGCCGAACAGCATGCTTGCCATGAGTCGCGTCAGTCCAAACGCGATTCCTGTTCCCACCATGAGTCCGATGAGGACGGGTCGCATCCCCTGCGCGACGATGAGCCGCAGCACCTGGCCCTGCTTGGCACCGAGCGCCAGGCGCACCCCGATCTCCGAGGTGCGCCGCGAGACCGCGTAGGACAGCACGCCGTATACGCCGGCCAGGGCGAGCACCAGGGCCACGCTCGCGAACGAGGCCAGGAGAAGCATGATGAATCGGCGCGACGCGACTGATTCATTCACGATCTCCTCCATCGTCTGGACCTGTGAAATCGGCAGGCTGGAATCGAGCTCCGCGAGTGCCTTCCGCAGCAGCGACGTGATGGTGGCGGTCGACGCCGTGGTGTGAATCACGAAGTTGACCGGTGACGATCCCGCGCCGTAATAGGGCAGGTACACCGTGAGAGCCGGGTCCAGCGCGAGTCCCCACTCCCGCGTGTCCCCCGCCACGCCGATCACCTCGGCCTGGTTGTCGTTCTGGCCTTTCCAGAGCAGCAACGTCCGCCCCACCGGGTTCTCGCCCGGCCACTGCTGCTCGGCCAGACGACGGCTGATGATCACCCGCCACGGCTTCGCGATGATGTCCTGCGGCGTGAAATCGCGGCCCTGGAGGAGGGGGATGCCCATGGTCTTGAGGTATCCACCGGTAATGACGCGCCAGCCGGCCCAGGGTACCTCATTGTTCGGCGGCGACGGCTTGTCCGCGGCGCCATACCCCATGCCGACCGCGCTCCCGCGGAGCGGGCGATGCGACAGGGCCGCGACCGAGGTCACGCCAGGCTCGCTCTCCAGCTGCATCCGGACGTGCTCGATGGCCTGGGTCACCCGGTCGCCATTGAAGCTCGAAGGGAATGCGACTTCGGCGAGCACCCGGTTCTCGGTCTCGAATCCGCGATCGGAATTCAGGACCTGGCTGAAACTGCGGAGCAGGAGCCCTGCGCCGATGAGCAGGGCGAGTGAGGCGGCCACCTCGACCGCCACGAGCGCGCCGCGCAGCTTGCCGAGGAAGTGATGACCGGTGACGCCGCGCTCGCCCGAGCGGAGGGTGTCGACGAGGTTGCCACGGCCCGCCTGCATGGCCGGCGCGAGGCCCGCGAGCAGCGAGGTGACGACCGTCGCGAGCGCCGTAAAGCCGAGGACCGCGGGGTTGATGCCGGTGGCATCGAGGCGGGGAATCCCGTCAGGTGCGAGTGCCCGAAGCAGGCGGATCACGACCGTTGCCAGGACGAGCCCGACGGCCGCGCCCGTGGCGCTCACGAGGAGTGACTCGGTCAGCACCTGGCGAGCGATCCTCCCGCGCGAGGCACCAAGTGCGGCGCGCAGGGCCCGCTCGCGGCTCTGGCCGGTGCCGCGGGCAAGGAAGAGGTTGGCGAGATTCACGCACGCAATGAGCAGCAGGAACCCGACCGCTCCCATCAGCACATAGAGAGCCCGCCGCAGCGCGTCGCTCGCAACCCAGCGGTCCGAGCCGTTGATCTCGATGCCCATGCCCTTCGCCTCGACGGGATAGCGCTCCACCAGCTGTCTGGCGATGCCGTCGACGTCCTGCTTTGCGGTTTCGAGCGTCACCCCCGGCTTCATGCGCGCGATCACCTGGAGCTCGAAGCCGTCCCGGTCGGGCACGGTGGGGCGCGCCATGGGCAGGAACACGTCGGCTTCATTGAGCCAGGGCTCGCCCCGCGGGAGAATTCCTGCTACGAGGTATCCCTGGCCATCGAGCAGGACGGTCCTTCCCACCATCGCGCTGTCGCGCCCGAACCGGGTGGACCACAGGTCATGCGAGAGCAGCGCGATCCGGGGGTCGCTGCCGATGGCATCCTCGCCGGGGACGAAGAGTCGCCCGGCGATCGGGTTCACTCCGAGGACCTGAAAAAAGTTGGCGGAAATGCGCCCGAGCAGGAGCCGGTCGGGATGGTCATTGCCGGTCAGGTTGATGGTCCCATAGCCCATCGCTGCCACACCGTCGAACGCGCGAGACATGTCCTGCACATCCCAGAATGCGGCGCTCGTAAAGCTCGCCTGGGTCCATCCCCGGTCCCGCCGGGATTCCCACAGGCTGACCAGCTGTCCCGGCTCCTTGAAGGGCAGCGGCCTGAGCAGGACCGCGTCGATGACGCTGAAGATTGCCGCGTTCGCGCCGATCCCCAGCCCGAGCGTGAGGATCGCAACCAGCGCAAAGCCCGGGCGCCGAAGCAGCGATCGGGCTCCGAAACGGAGATCCTGCCAGAGTGTTCCCATCGGCGGCTCTCGAAGAGTACGTTTGTAATACACTGACGTCGCAAACCGCGGGACCGTTGCGTATGCCGATTACGTATGAGATCGACCCGGACCGTCGCCTGATAGTAACCAGGTGCATCGGCAACACCGGGCTCACCGAGGTGCTGGAGCACTTTGAGCAGCTCATCAATGACCCGAATTGTCCACCGGTGCTGAACGTGCTGCTCGACCTCACCGAGATGACGGCGGTGCCGGACAGCGGGCAGCTCCACGTCGCGGCGGCGGCCACGGCCCGAGCCTCCAGGCACGTGCAGTTCGATCACTGCGCCATCGTGGCGGCGTCGGAACCGACCCGGGGGCTCGCCATGGTCTGGCAGATGTTCGCCCAGCAGTCCTTCCGGGCCGCCGAGACCTTCCGCACACCAGAGGAAGCGCGAGCCTGGCTCGCCTCCGCGAAGGTCTAATCCATGGGCGCCCGAATCGGGATTTCCTTCCTCTGGGCCATCGGCTGCTATGCGGCGGCGGCTGTCCTGGGCTATTTCCTGATCATGGCCATGTCGTCGAATACCCATGACCGGCAGATGGAGGCCAGCATGACGGCCGCCTTCTTTTTCGGACCGGTCGGGGCCATCATCGGGTTCATCGTCAACTTCATCCGGCTCCGCCCACACTAGACGGTCCGTCCGCCCGTCCGCCCGTCTGCCCGTCTGCCCGTCGTATTCCGGTTA
>DATEOL010000379.1:0-3673 GCA_035274025.1 Gemmatimonadales bacterium
CCACTCCGATCACGTCGGCCCAGAGTCCCGGGGCGATCTTCCCCAGCTTGTCCTCCATGTGCAGGACCCTGGCGTCCACCGAGGTCGCCGAGCGAAGGACATCCACCGGCTTCATTCCATACGAGACCAGGAGCTCGAGCTCCCGCCAGTTCTCTCCGTGAGAGAAGACCCCGACATCACTGCCATTGCAGATAGTCACGCCGGCGGCGATGGCCGCCGCGAGGCTCTCACGCTTGGCGCGAATCGAGGCCGGCTCGGGGTCGCGCCCGGCGACCCATCCGCGGTAACGGAGGATCGCCTCGCCCGCGGCGACGGTCGGACAGAGGGCCACCCCGCGCTCCTTCATCAGCTTGAAGACTTCCGGCGTTCCGGCATCGCCGTGCTCGATGGTCTCGATACCGGCGAGCACCGCGCGTCGCATTCCTTCGGCGGTCGACGCGTGGGCGACGACGGCGCGTCCCGATGAGCGCGCGACCTCAACCATGCGGGTCAGCTCTTCGATACTGAAGGTGGGACGCGATTCACCGTTGGGACCCCAGCGATAGTCCGCGTAGACCTTGATCCAGTCGGCGCCCTTGCCGATCTGATCCCGCACCACGCGGGTGATCTCCTCGATCCCGTCCGCGGTCTCGGCACCGAGCAGGGGCGGATCACGATCCGGCAGCACTGCCCTGGGCCCGTAGGCACCGGTCGCGACGATCGCTTTCGTGGTGACGAGAAGGTGAGGACCCGGAATAACCCCCGCGTCGATTGCCTGCTTCAATCCGACGTCCGCGTAGCCTGCTCCTTCGGTGCCGAGATCGCGCAACAAAACGAAGCCGGAAAGCAGAGTTTGCCTAGCATTTGCGGTCGCGCGCGCGACGCGAAATGCCAGAGATTCCTTGAGAACCTGGTCGTCCCAAGAAGTTTCATTGTAGGGGTGCAAGAGCAGATGACTGTGTGCGTCTATTAGGCCTGGAAGCAAAGTCACCCGAGGGAGGTCGATCATGGTAGCATCGGATGGAATCCGGAGCGCACTGGCAGGGCCTGCGCTCTCGATGCGATCGCCTCGGACGAGCACGACCCAACCGCTCACCGCCTGGTCGGAGACTCCGTCCCAGACTCGTTCTGGACGGAGCACGACGGCGGACGCCTGCTGCGCGAAAAGCGCGGCGGACCCGAGCGTGCAGGACATAGCAGCAGCCGCCGCGAACCGGCGGAACGCGTTGCTCTCACGAGCTGACAGGCGCATCTTTCAGTATCCTTTCAACCATCACGCAGGAGTACCCATGTCCCGCTTCGTTCGTCCCACGGGAGCCATTCTGTTGCTGGCTCTGGCCGCGGCCTGCCAGGGCGGCACCGGGTCCGCCGCCAGGATTCCGGCGGATTCGACGGAGTATTATCGGACCCAGACACAGCAGCTGTCCACCATCTCGTCCCAGAAGGACAGCCTGCTGACCGAGCTGTCGGAGACCACCAAGCTGATCACCGACGTGAGCGCCGAGCTCGCGACGATCCGCACCGACTCGCGCAACACGCCGGTCGTCGGCACCGAAGGCGCCAAAGTCGATGAGCGGGCCGAAGTGCTCGCCAAGGTGCGCGCGCTGGTGAGCCGCGTCCGTCAGTCCGAGGCCCGTCTGGCCGCGTCGCGCCGTCGCGTCGACTCGCTGACCGGCACCAGCGACAGCCTCCGCACCGCCCTGATCGCCTACTCGAACACGATCACCGAGCTGCAGGGTGTGGTCGAGTCACAGAAGGCCACCATCTCGACCCTCAATGAGCAGATCACCCAGCTGACCGGCCAGGTGACGGCGCTCACCGAGGAGAAGCGCGTCCTCACCGACACGGTCTCGACCATGACCGAGCGGGAGAACGAGGTGTATTACGTCGTGGGCACCAAGAAGGAACTCGCGGACCGTGGCGTGATCACGGCGGAAGGCGGCACCCGCTTCCTCGTCTTCACCCGGACCGGTGAGACCGTGGTCCCGGCGCGGGTGCTCGATCCGCAGCAGTTCACCAAGGCGGACAAGCGCACGCTCTCGGAGATCGCGCTGCCCAAGGCCGACAAGCAGTACAAGATCGTCTCGCGGCACGACCTGGCGTACGCCGAGGCCGACGCGATGGAGAAGGGCAAGTTCAAGGGCACGCTCCGGATCACCTCGCCGCAGCAGTTCTGGTCGTCGAGCAAGTACCTGATCATCGTCGAGAACTAGTCGACGGTCTACAGTCTACCGTCTACGGGCAGGGCCGGGGGAAACTCCGGCCCTTCCCTTTTGTACCAACTCCATGATTTTCGTCCGTAGACCGTAGACCGTAGACCGTAGACCGTAGACCATCGACCGGAGCAGGAGCATGAGACTCCTCTTCATCCGACACGCAATCGCCGGCGACCGCGACGAGTGGGCCAAGTCCGGCCGGCCCGACGCCGACCGCCCCCTCACCGACCGGGGCCGCGCCCGGATGCGGCGTGCCGCACGCGGACTCACGCGCCTGATCCCCCGCCCCGACATCATCGCCACGAGTCCGTATCTCCGCGCCGCGGAGACCGCCGCGATCGTGTCGAAGGCCTATGGGGGACCACCGCCGGTGGAGCTGACCGCCCTGGTCCCCGGGGTCGAGTTCGCGGACCTCGTCTCCTGGCTCCGCTCCCAGAAGGTCACCGGTACGGTCGCCCTCGTAGGCCACGAGCCTCACCTGGGCGGGGCGCTCTGCTATTTCCTGACCGGACGGCGGGAGGCATTCTACGAGTTCAAGAAGGGGGGCGCCGCGCTGGTTCAACTTGCAGACCCGCCGACGCCCGGGGTGTGTCGACTGCTTTGGGCCCTTGATCCAGGACAGCTTCGACGGATAAGCGCTTGACCATCTCGTGATCTGGTGATCTGGCGATCGATCGCCAGATCGCTAGCTCGCCAGATCGGCGGATGGCTTTTTCTCCCCCAGCACCTTGCTCGGTTTCGGTCCCTTCCACGTCTTGTCGTACTGTCGCAGGGCTCGCTCCACAGCTGCGGCCGCTTCCTCGGGCGAATCGGTCACCGTCAACAGCCGCGTATCCGCCGCGTCGATCGTCTTGTTGCGCACCAGGGTGCCGCGGATGAATTCGAGGAGGCGCGACCAGTAGGCCACGCCCATCAGGACCACCGGGAAGGATTCGATCTTCTTGGTCTGCACCAGGGTGAGCGCCTCGAACAGCTCGTCGAGGGTGCCGAATCCGCCCGGCATCACGATGAACGCGACACTGTACTTCACCAGCATCACCTTGCGGACGAAGAAGTACCGGAAGGTGACGAACTTGTCGAGATAGCGGTTCTCGTGCTGCTCCGCCGGAAGCTCGATGTTGCAGCCGATCGAATACCCCCCCGCTTCCTTTGCGCCGCGATTGGCGGCTTCCATGATCCCCGGTCCGCCCCCGGTCATCGTCGTCACGCCGAGGTCGGCGAGCTGCTGGCCCATCGCGCGGGCGAGCAGGTAATAAGGATGGTGCTCCTTGAAGCGGGCGGAGCCGAATACCGTCACGCAGGGACCCACGAAGTGAAGCTGGCGGAACCCGCGCACGAACTCCGCGGCGATCCGGCCGACCCGGGCCAGCTCGACGAGGCGGGCGCGAGGGCCTTCGATGAAATCCAGGACCCGCCCACCGCCTGGGCCTTCGGGCCACGCCGCCTCGGGCGCGTCGGCAGGGGTGACCAGCGCATCT
>DATEOL010000380.1:0-2458 GCA_035274025.1 Gemmatimonadales bacterium
GTCACCGGCGACTTCATCCCACCCCGGGAAGTCCTCAACCCCAGGTTCCTGGCAGGCATGGTATTGTAGACGGATGGCGATCGACGCCGCGGTCTTCCGGCAGCTCTGCGGGCGCTTCCCGACCGGCGTCGTCGTGGTCACCACCACCATGGAAGACGGTCGTCCCGTGGGCATGACGGCCAACAGCTTCACCTCCGTGTCACTGGACCCGCCGCTCGTCTCGGTCAACGTCGATCACCATGCGGCGATGCACCAGCACATGGCGCGGGCCGAGCGGTTCGCGATCAACATCCTGGAGAGCAGGCAGGAGGCGCTTTCCCGCCGCTTCGCGGAGGAGCACCCCGATCGCTTCGACGGCGTGGGCTACCACCTGAGCGAGGGGGGGTATCCCCTCCTCGACGGGGCGTTGGCCGTTCTCGAATGCATTCGCCACATCGCGTATGTCGCGGGCGATCACATGATCGTCGTGGGGGAGGTGACGGGCGGCGGCGTCAGCGAAGGCCGGCCTCTCCTTTATTATCGGGGTGGGTACTACGATCTCCCCTCATGACCCGCCTCTCCCCTTCGCCAACCGGCACCGAGCTGCTCGATGATGTCAGCGCCGACTCCCGCCTGGTGGAGGAGTCGCTGGGTAACATCGCGCGCGCGAACCGATGGTTTGGCGGCCTGGCGGCCGTCCGTCACGGGCTCGCCCGGCTGCTCCGAGGCCGGATCGGACCGGTCACCCTCCTGGACGTGGGGACCGGCGGGGGCGACGTCCCCCGGATGGCCCGGGCCTGGTGCGAGCGGCAGGGCATGACGCTCCTCCCATTCGGGCTGGAGCGGCATCCCGCCGCAGCACGGTTAGCGCATGAAGGCGGGCTTCAGACGTCTATAGGATGTGGGGGTTCGCTTCCGCTCCGGGATGCTGCGGTGGACGTCGTGGTCCTCAGCCAGGTTGCGCATCATCTGGACGCGGATTCGTGCGTCGCCGTGTTCAGGGAGTGCGACCGGGTTGCGCGCATTGGCGTGATCGTGGCGGATCTGCATCGTTCGGTCGCGGCGCAGGCCGGCTTCTGGGTCGCCAGTCATGCGCTGGGATTCGACCGGGTGACGCGGGTGGACGGCATGACCTCGCTCCGGCGCGGATTTACGACCGCAACCCTGAGGCAACTCCTCCAGCAGACCGGGGTTGATGCCCGGGTGGAACGTCGCCCCGGCTTCCGGCTCGTCGCGACGTGGAACAAAGCGATGGGCCCCCAGCATAGGAGTATCAGGTGAAGGGCCCAACCAAGATCGGTGAGCACCCCCGTGGCGTATACCAACAGACTGACACCGGACGGACTTCGCACCACTGCGTACGGTACGAAGCAGAAGAAACGATTGCGGCGACTGGCCAAGCCTCTACGCCGCCAGATGCGGATCGTTGACCAGATCGTGACCACGGCGCCGCCCGATCTGGTTTTCGAGATCGCGGCCGACGTCGAGCGCTGGCCGATTATCCTGCCGCACTACCGGTTCGTCCGGATGCTCGAACGAGAGGGTCTCCGGGGGATCGTCGAGATGTCGGCGTGGCGTCCGTTCCGCACCGTGCGGTGGCCGACGTGGTGGACCTCCGAAATGCGGATCGATCCTTCCAGGCGTGAGGTGCACTACAAGCACATCCGCGGCGTGACAAAAGGGATGGATGTCGTATGGCAGGTCAACGAAGTGGAGAAAGGCACCCACATCAACCTGGTGCATGAGTGGGACGGCCCCTGGTGGCCGCTGATTGGACGGCCGGCGGCGCGCGGCCTCATCCTTCCCGTGTTTGTCCACGGAATCGCGGCGCTCACCCTCGCTGGCGTCAGCCGGGAGGCTGAGCGGCGCGATGCGTAACGGCCGCCGCGTCGCGGTCACCGGCCTTGGCGTAGTCTCCCCCATCGGCACCGGCGTCGATTCGTTCTGGGAAGGTCTTCGCGCGCGCAAATCCGCGGTGCGGACGGTCACCCGCTTCGATCCCGAGCCGTTCCGCTCCCACATGGCGGGTGAGGTCCCGGATTTTGTCCCAGGCGACTGGGTCGACGCCAAGCGGGCCAAGCGGCTCGACCGCTGCAGCCTCTTCACCATCGCGGCCGCGCGCCTCGCGCTGAGCGACGCGAACCTCGACCTCTCCCGGGAGGACCACGATCGCGCCGGTGCCATGATGGGCACCGCGCTCGGCGGCGCACCGCACGCCGAGGCCGACCACGAGCGGTATATCCACGGCGGGATCAAGGCGGTGGACCCAGGGCTCGCGCTCAACGTCTTTGCCGGGGCTTCGAGCACCAACCTCGCCATCGAATTCGGCATCACCGGTCCCAACGTCACCAACGGCATGAGCTGCGCCTCCGGCTCGATCGCGATCGGCGAAGCCTATCGCTCGATCCGCGCGGGGGATGCCGACGTTATGCTCGCCGGCGGCGCGGAGGCCCCGCTGATGCCGCTGACATTCGGCGCT
>DATEOL010000381.1:0-11002 GCA_035274025.1 Gemmatimonadales bacterium
AGATCCCGGATCAGGCCTAAAGACCGAAGGACCTAAGGTCCGAAGCTGGTGAGGGCTTGAGGCCTTAGGTCCTTAGGTCCTTAGGTCTTCGCTACGGCTTCGCGTCGTCCTCCAGCACCTCGGCCTCGTGCACCTCGGCCGCGCCGGCCCCCTTGCCGATCTGCTTGGCCGATTCGCCCGGCTTGAGCACACCCATCTTGGCCTTGAGGTCGAGCAGCTGCTGATCGGCAGTGCCCTTGTACTCCAGCGCCTTGAACTGCTGCTGGAGATCGTCGCCGGAAAACTCCTGCTGCAGTTCGGCCGCGGCGAGCGCCTTCCGCTCGATGTCCTCGATCTTCTCGGCCATCCGCTCGAACGACTCGAAGGCGCTCTTGTCGCCCATGCCGGCCATGGTCTGCTGGATGCGCGCCTGCGCCTCCGCGCGCTTGGCCCGCGCGACCAGGATGTTCTTCTTGCGCTTGGCTTCCTCGATCTTGTCGTTGAGCTGGCGCAGGCTGACCTTGAGATTCTCGGTCTCGGCCTTGTGGCGGACCCAGGTCTCGTGCAGCTGCTGCGCCCCCTGGAGGGCCTCGTTGTAGCGCATCAGCGCCTGGGTCGCGAGATCGTCGCGGCCCTCCTGCACCGCGAGCATCGCGCGCCGTTCCCAGTCCTCGGCCTGTTTCTTCAGCGCCTCGGCATCGGCCTGGAGCTTCTTCTCGTCCGCGATGGCCGAGGCCGCTTCCTGCTTGGCCTTGGCCAGCTGCGTTTTCATGTCGAGAATCAGCTGGTTCAACATCTTCTCGGGGTTTTCAGCCCGCGAGATCAGGTCATTGATGTTGGACTTGAAGAGTGTCGACAGCCGGTCGAAGATGCCCATCAGGAATCGCCTTTCGCGAACGCGGCGAGGTCGCCCATATGGGACGCCAGCGCCAGCATGATCGAGTCGTAGCTCGCCTGGAACTCGGTGAAATCGAGGTTCTCGAGCTCGAGGGTGTCGGTCAGCACGACGTGGCTTCCTTCGAGACCGTACGACCCGTGGACGAGATCGCGTGCGTTGAGCTCGAGCAGGCGCTGGTAGAGTCCGGCCCGCCTGGGTGATTCCCCGGGCGGCTCCATCACCCGGACGCGCATGACCACCACGGGCGGGGTGTACTGCACCACGCACTCCGCTCCTTCCGGCGTGCGGATGACCCAGGTGCCCTCCTTGATTTCCTCCGCCGACGCGCCGCTGTTGAGGCGATCGATGAAGGACTGGATGTCTTCGCGCGTTACCATGGTTTCCTTGGCCTCCTGCGGTTCGCAAATCTAGTCGTGAGCCGTGAGAGGGAAACCCTCACAGGTCCCATTCCCCGTCTACGTCTCACGTCTCACGGTGTGTGACTCGTTGCTCTGCCGGGTAAGCAGCCGTTCGGAAAAATCCATCCGTTCCTCGAGCTCGGCTACCCGAGTCTGTCCCATCTCCAGTTCCGCCACCCGTGCCTCGAGGTCGGCGATCCGCTCGGCCGCCATCTCGCCAGTGCTGTAGCCGTCACTCAGCGCCTGCTTCTTGAGCGCCAGGTTCCGGCGAATGGCCAGGAGAAGGGCCGAGCCACCAAACACGACAGGCAAGGCGAAATCCTCGTTCACGCCGATCCCCTCGGACAACGCCACCGCGAGCATGCAGGTCACGAAGACGTGGATCGTCAGGTCCCACCAGTCGATGCCGAGCCGGTTGGTCATCCCTGCATCCCTCCCCGCTGCGCGCCCGACTGCTGCGTCAGCATCCGCTCGGTGAAATCGAGGCGCTCCTCGAGCTCCGCGAGGCGCTCCTGCTGCAGCTCGACCTCACCGGTGTGCGGCGAACGGCCTTCGAGGGCAACGAGCCGCGCCTCGAGCTGTTCGATCCGATCGGACATCGGCCCGCCGCCCTTGCGCGAGATCCGCTCGGCGAAGGCCTTGATGAGCGGCGTCATCGCCATCCAGAAGGCGATCTGGCCGGCGCCGATCGCGAGCCACATGGCGAATTCCCCTTCACCACTCATGACTTTCCGCCTCGCTCGAGCGCGCTTTCGCGATGCTGGGTGAGGAGGCGCTCGGAAAACTCCATCCGGTTCTCCAGCTCGTGCATGCGCTGTTCCACCGCCTCGAGCTCTGCGACCCGCTGGTGCAGCCCGTCGATCTCGGCCCGCATCTCGTCGCTCCCGCCCTTCCCCTCGATCCGGCGGGCGAGGGCGCGCACGATCGGAATCAGGATGAGCACGCCTGCGATGATCCCGAGCGCGGCGATGTAGGGGACCCACGGAGGCACGAAGCCCATCGGGATCGGCGGAATGTCCGGGATGGGCGGCAGTGGCGTCGGCGTCTGAGGAACGAGGATCATTGCTTTTCTCCGTGACCCATCGGGCCGATCGCGTCACGTGACGCCTGCTGCGTGAGGAGCCGCTCGGTGAAGTCGAGACGCTCGTGGAGCTGCCCGACCTCATCCCGCATCGCCTGCATCTCCGCGGTCATCTCGTCGAGCTGGGCCAGGAGACGGCCTTCGCCCCCCTCGAGCGTGTCGCCCTTGAGCTGGGCGGCGATGGCCTGGCCGAGCGGGCCCCGGAAGATGAAGGCGAGCGCGCCGGCAAAGCCGAGCCCGAGCATCACCCGCACCGGCTCCTCGATATATGGAGGGGCGTTGAAGATGATCCCCATCGCGGCGAGGATCGCGCCCAGGATGACCACCAGCAGCGGGAGCGGCTTCATTCGACCGGGCCTCCGCCGATCCGTCCGGCCTCCCGGCTCTGGGCGAGAAGTCGTTCGGTGAAATCGAGCCGCTCCTGCAGCTCCGACACATCCTGCCGCAGCGCTTCGAGCTCATTCAGGACTTCGGGATCGGGGCCGGCGTGGGGCGCACCGCCTCGAATGCGATCGCTGAGCGCCTTGCCGACCGGGCTGTAGGCCAGGATCGCCGCGGCGCCGCCGCCGAAAATCAGGATGATCGCAAGAACACCTTCCATGGGGTCAACCGCTCCCGACTGGAGTGTCGCGCCGTTCGTCCTCAGGCCGGGTGAGGAGCCGCTCAGCAAAATCGAGTCTGGTTTCCAGCTCGACCACACGCTCGCTCAGGCTGTCCACCTGCTCCGCCCTGTCGCGAAGGTACTCCAGTTCGTCAGAAGTCACATCCGGTGCGCCCCCCTTGATCCGGCTGATGAAGGCGTGGACCAGGGCGATGCTGGCGTACGTCACGGTCCCGGCCAGGCCGATTCCCGCGAGGATGATGAAGACCTTGAGTGCGTCATCCATAACTGTGGCCCCTACGCGCGGCCGGGCAATCGTGTTTCAAGGCGGAACATCCGCAACAGCATGACCGAAAGACCGAATGCCTAAAGCCCTAGGAGGATTGAATTTATAGGCCTTTGGGTCGTCAGGCCCTGGGTCCTCCTAGGGCACCACCTCCCGCGGCCGCATCAGGTGCTCGTCCAGGTACCTGGTGAGAAGCTCCCGGAGGTGGAGACTGGTGTTGCCCCCTGAGATGCTGTGGGTCCGGTCCGGGTACTCCATCATCTCGAACGGCTTGTTGGCGGCCACCAGGGCGTTGATCAGCGCTTCCGAGTTCTGGTAGTGGACGTTGTCATCGCCACTGCCATGAACCAGCAGCAGGTCGCCCTTCATCTGCTTCACGTAGCTCAAGGGCGAGCCCTTGTCGTAGCCTGCGGCATTTTCCTGCGGGAGTCCGTTGTACCGCTCGGTGTAGATGTTGTCGTAATATTTCCAGTGGGTGACTGGAGCCACGGCGATCGCGGTGCGGTACACATCGGGGGCCTGGAAGAGCGCATTGAGGCTCATGAATCCCCCGTAGCTCCAGCCCCAGATACCGATTCGCTGCGGATCCACCCAGGGCCGCTTCGCGAGGTCGGCGGCGGCGGATGCCTGGTCCTGGGTTTCCACCACGCCGAGCTGCTTGTAGATCACCTTCCTCCAGGCGCGGCCGCGGGCTCCGGTTCCACGGTTGTCCACGCTTGCAACGATGTAGCCCTTCTGCGTGAGCATCAGGTGCCAGAGGTACTGGCTTCCGGTCCAGCCATCGACGACGGTCTGGCTCCCCGGTCCGCCATACACCTGGAAGAGGACCGGGTAGCGCCGGGTGGAATCGAAATCGGCGGGCTTCATGATCCACGCATTGAGCCGCGAGCCATCGGCAGCGCTTAGCGTGGTCCATTCCACCGTCCCCTTCCTGATCGCCATGACGCGGTCGCGAAGCTGCTTGTTCGCGGCCAGCATCCGCACCGACTTGTGGCCCGGCAGCTGCACCAGGTCGATGATCGGCGCCGACGTGAAGGTGTGGTATGTGTGGAAGGCCCAGCGCATCCCGGGGCCAGCATTATAGAGGTGACTCCCATCCGCGGTCGCGGGCGAGAGCCGCTCGGCCTTGCCCTTCCCGTCGAGCCGGGCACGCCAGAGGTAGCGCTGGGTGGGATTCTCGGGCGACGCGATGTAGTAGAGCCACTCGTTCGCCTCATCGGTGCCGATGACGTTGAGGACGTCGAAATCACCGGGCGTGATGAGCTTCACGTCCTTGCCATCACGGGAGACGACGTAGACATGGTTCCAGCCGTCGCGCTCGCTCACCCAGGTGAAGCGCTTCCCGCCCTCCAGCCAGACGAGGTCGTCCACGACTTCGACCCAGGCACTGTCCTTCTCCACCAGCACGGGGCGCACCTGCCCGGTGCGCGCGTCGCCGAGCAGCACGTCGAGCGTGTTCTGCAGCCGGTTCATCTTCTGGATCACCAGCTCGTCGCTCGAGGAAGCCCAGTCCATCCGGGCCAGATAATTGTTGCGCGGGTCGCCCTCGATCCGGAGCCACGTCGTCTCGCCGCCCATGGCGCCGACGACGCCGATCCGCGCCGCGGAGTTCTCTTCGCCGGCCTTCGGGTACTGGATCGGGACCATTCGTGAATAGAGGGAATCGGTGGTGCGGATCATCGCGAAGTCGCGCACCCGGTCGGCGTTGAGCTGCCAGTACGCGATGCGATTCCCGTCCGGACTCCACCGCCATCCATCGTGGAGCGAGAGCTCCTCTTCGTAGACCCAGTCGAAGTTGCCGTTGATGATCGTCCGCGACCCGTCGCGGGTGAGCTGGCTGACGTCGCCGGTCGCGAGATTCTCGACGAACAGGTTGTTCTCCACCACATATCCCACCCGACCGCCGTCGGGGGAAAACTTCGCGTACATCGTCGTCGAGGGCTTGGCGAACCTGGCAAGCTGGCGCAGCCGGCCACTGGTGCGATCGAGAATCCAGTAGTCCCCGCGAGTGTTGAGCCGCCAGACCGGCTTCGAGTTCGTATAGATGAGGAGGCGACCCTGGTCAGGGGACCACTCGTAGCTCTCGACCGTCAGGGGTGTATTCGCGCCCTCGGGAGTGAGTCGCGCCGCGGTGACGAGGACTTCCCGCGCGCCCGTCGCGGCGTCATACCGGACCAGTTCACGACCGGCGCCTCCATTCGGGGCCGCTTCGAGTGTGGTATACGCGGTGCCGGTCGGGAACCAGCGCGCAGGTCCGAAGGATTCGGAGCGGAAATCGGCCGAGCCGTAGATGCGCTCGACCGTGAGGAGCGCGGGATCGACCTCCTGGGCGGCCAGGGGACCGGCGACCAGGAGGACGCAGAGGAGCCGGAATCTCATCCCCGAAAGATAGCGGTCGGTCAGTCGGTCAGACGGTCAGACGGTCAGGCCAGGACCTTCTCCTCGGGCAAATCCCTTTCCACCACGAAGTCATCCCGCTTCCCGAGCGTCCACCGGCCGAAGATCGCGGTCGCAATCCCCGTCGTGACGATCAGCATGAGCACGCTCCAGAGCTCGAGTCCCCGGTCCTGCTGGGCGACACCGGGAAGCGGGATCATGTCGGTGGCGACGCTGGGTGAGACATTCACCGCCCAGTGAAAGAGGATCGCGATGAGGATGTTTCCCCTCGTCCGGAACCAGAAGATGGTCATCAGGATCGAGAAGCAGAGCACGCTGATGGTGAATGTCGAAGCGCGCGGGAGGGTGGCGAAGATTGTCCTCGCATACAGAGGGTAGTGCCAGATCGACCAGAGGACGCCGAGAATGAGCGTGGCCACTACCGGCCGATACACCGTGAGCAGCCGAGGGAGGAAGTATCCGCGCCAGCCGAACTCCTCACCGAGGGGCCCGGTCGTCCAGGCCCGCCACGCGGGAACCGACAGGAACAGCGAGAAGGCACCGAGGCTCGGCGTGCCGATGCCGCCGTGGGACATCCCATACGTGACTCTCGCGAGGACCATCCACGCGAGCGGCAGAAGGAACGCCGCGATCCACCAACCGAAGCCGGCCGGCGCAACGCAGCGCCGGAAGAGCGCCCTCACCGCGGTGCCGCCGCCCGCGGCCCAGGTCGCGACGATACCGCCGATGGACATGAAATCGCCGGTATAGAAGAGGAGTGTCCGCAGGGCTCCCTGGGTCTCGAAAATCTGATTGGTGGCCCAGCCGATCCAGGGGAGGCCGAAGCCGAGGGCGAAGAAGACGTGAATGGAGCGGCGGCGCCAGACGGATTCCATGGTCGGTTGAGGCGGTTTAGGGCGGTTGAGGGCGGTTGAGGCGGTTGGATCGGATAACAGTGCTTCCGAATTGCTCGATGCGCTATCCGCCCTCAGCCGCCTGGTCGTCAGTTTGGATTGTGACACCGAGTGGGTGGGAGTGCGCCCTCGAAAAAGCTATCCGCATAAGTCCGTGTCGCTTGACGAGGCCGTCTTGCCACGCGAACCACTTATGCGGATGGCTTTTTCACGGGCGCACTCCCCACCCACTCAGTGTCACAATCCAAACTGACCCACGACCCATCCGCCTCATCCGCTTTCGCCTAGATCCCGCCGAGCTTCGCTCGTACCTCGCGCAGCCGCTCGTCGTTTCGCTGGTAGAACGTCCATTGCTTGATCCGTTTCCCGCGCACCAGCCCGGCGTCGAGCAGGATCCGCATGTGTTCGCTGAGGGTAGGCTGCGAGATCCGGAGCTTCCGGGCGATCAGCACGCCGCACACGCCATCCTTCCCCAGGTCACCGTAGACCTGGGGAGGAAAGTGCGCCGTCGGCTCGGCAAGCCAGGAGAGGATCCGCAGCCGGCGTTCGTTCGCCAGGGCCCGGAGAACGAGCGCGAGCTTCAAGATGCGCTGGGGAGAGTCATCGTACCCGCCGCCACCCGCACCGCGTACCCGCCGACCCGAACGGAGTGAATGGCGCCGCCCTTCTTCGTCCAGCCGATCTCGATGCGGCTGGGCCGCCCCATCTCCACGCCCTGCAGGATCACGCGCCGCTGCTCTCCATCGCTGTCGGGATGCACGCTGGCGAGACACGCGGCGAGCGCCGCGGCGCCACCTCCGGTCGCGGGATCCTCGGGAATCCCCATCCAGGGCGCGAACATCCGCGCGCGGATCGATCCGTCGCTCTCGACCGTGTAGACGTAGACCAATTGGGCCCACCCGCCGGCAAGGTGCGTCCGCCACGCGGACTCGTTGCCGCCGGCGCGCGCCAGCACAGAGGTATCGCGGACCCGGGCCAGGATGAATGGCACCCCCGATGAAGCGGCGGCAATCGACCCGGGTGCGGGATCGAGATCCTCCCGCTTCAAGCCGATGACCGAGGCGAGGGCGTCCGGTGCCGGCACGTCGGCCCGGAATTCGGGCTGATTCGGCACCGTGAGCTCCGCGTGGGCCGCACCCCCGTTCCGCGAAATGCGAACCGGAACGTTTCCCACTCCTTCCTGAAGCACGACCTCGGGCCGCGTGAGGATCCCGAGCTCGGCCAGCAGGACCGCGGTCCCGATCGTGGGATGCCCGGCGAAGGGAAGCTCGCTTCCGGGGGTGAAGATCCTGAGGCGGCAGTCTGCCTTCGCATCCGTCGCCGGCAGGACGAACACCGTCTCGGAATAGTTGAACTCCTTCGCAATGGCCTGCATCATGGCCTCGGCGATCCCCTCGGCTCTCGGAACCACCGCGAGCTGGTTTCCGCTGAAGATCCGGTCGGTGAAGACGTCGACGGTGAAGTATTCGAGCTGCATGCGTTCTCCCGGTCAGAGAGGGCCCAGTACCTCCATTGGCAATTAGCTAAGTGGCTAACCAGGAAGCAAGGCTCATCCTGGACCGACCTCTTCGCCCGTCGCCTGGCGCCGGTTTTTGTATACATTACGTTCCTCCTCCGCCCTCCGGACTCTTCGTCATGCAGCTCGTCATCGATCGGCTCTCCAAGACCTACCCGAACGGCGTTCGGGCGCTCAACGGTGTCTCCCTGACCATCGGAACCGGGATGTTCGGGCTGCTGGGCCCGAACGGCGCCGGCAAGTCGACCCTGATGCGCACGATCGCGACGCTCCAGCTCCCGGACAGCGGCTCGATCCGGCTCGGGGACCTCGACGTGCTGAAGCAACCCGACGAGGTCCGGAAGGTGCTGGGCTACCTGCCGCAGGAGTTCGGGCTCTATCCCCACCTCTCGGCCGAGGTGACGCTCGACCATTTCGCGGCGCTCAAGGGTGTCACGGCGCACGGGGAGCGGAAAGACCTGGTGGCGAGCCTCCTGCACCAGACCAACCTGTGGGACGCGCGGAAGAAACACGTCGGGACCTTCTCGGGCGGCATGCGGCAGCGGCTCGGGATCGCGATCGCGCTGGCGGGACAGCCCAGGCTCCTGATCGTGGACGAGCCGACGGCCGGACTCGATCCGACTGAACGGCACCGCTTCCTCAACCTGCTGGGTGAGATCGGCCAGGACATCGTCGTGATCCTGTCGACCCACATCGTCGAGGACGTGCGCGAGCTCTGCAACGCGATGGCGATCATCAACCGCGGCGAGGTCGTGCTCGCGGGCGACCCCAGCTCGATCGTGGCGAGCGTGGAAGGCAAGCTCTGGAAGAAGTCGGTGTCCAAGGCCGAACTGCCGGCGCACGAGGCGAAGTACAACATCGTCTCGATACGCCTCCAGGCGGGCCGGCCGCTGGTCCATATCTACAGTGAGACCGATCCCGGCGACGGCTTCGCGCTGATCGAGCCGGACCTCGAGGATGTGTACTTCCGGGAGATCGGACGCGGGGCGACGGCGCAGGCAGCCTGACGATGCTCTGGACCATCTACCGGTTCGAGGTGGGCTACCACCTCCGTCGGCCCACGACGTACATGTTCCTGTTCGTGTTTTTCCTGCTGCCCTTCATGGTCACGGGCACCGACGTCGTCACGATGACGGGCGCGAACGCGCAGGTGAAGAACAACGCGCCGGTCGTGATCGCGCAGCTCGAGCTCATCATGGTGCTGTTCGGGCAGACGATCTTGACGGCGCTGGTGGGCATCGCCGCACTTCGGGACTACCAGGTCGGCTCTCACGAGCTCCTGTTCACCACGCCGATCACGCGGGGCGCCTACCTGGGTGGCCGGTTCCTCGGCGTGCTCACGGTGGTCCTGCTGCTCCAGCTCGCGGTGCCGCTCGGCGCCATGGCCGGCACCATGATGCCGTGGGTGGACCAGGACAAGCTGTTGCCCTTCTCGGCCGCGACCTATTTCCAGCCCATGGTCAAGCTGGTCCTGCCCAGCGTCCTGCTCACCACGGCGATCCTGTTCGCCGTGGGCGCGCTGTCGCGAAACCTGTTCGTCATCTACACCCAGGGCATGGCGCTGCTGGTGCTGTGGAACATCGCGAACCGGTTCACCAGCAACATGGAAAACCGGGCCCTCGCGAACGTGCTCGACCCGTTCGCGGTCACGGCGATGGCCGACCTGACGCGATACTGGACCATCGCCGAGCAGAACAGTCGCCTCATTCCCGTGACCGGCCAGCTCCTGACCAACCGGCTGCTCTGGACCGCGGTCGCGGTCGCCATCTTCGGCCTGACCTACGCGCTCTTCCGGTTCCGCAGCGAGGGGCCCGCGCTGGTCCGGCGGAAACGCCTGCTGGCCGATACGTCCGACGCCGCCACGGGTTCCGTTCCCCTGGCGATCGTGTCCCGGCGATTCGACGTCGGTGCCCATTGGGGGATGTTCCTGGCCCAGTCACGCATCACCTTCACCGGCGTGGTGCGCGCCCTGTCATTCATCGCGCTCACGGTCGTGGGACTGGTGAACCTGGTCATGGTTGCGTCGATGGCGGACCAGCTCTACGGCCAGGCGGTCTGGCCGGTGACCTACACCATGGCCGAGACGGTGAAGAACGGGTTCCTGATCTACTTCTTCATCATCATCACGATCTACAGCGGGGAGGCGGTCTGGCAGGAGCGACAGCTCAAGCTGGACCAGGTGACCGACGCGCTTCCGGTACCGACCGGCATCACGGTGGCGGGCAAGTTCACCGGACTCGCCCTGGTGTGGGCCCTGCTCTACCTGGTCCTCATCGTGACCGGCATCATCGCCCAGACGATCAAGGGGTATCACCACTACGAACTCGGGCTCTACGTGCGATACCTCTACGGGACCGAGTTCCCGATGATGCTCCAGCTCACGGCCCTCGCCTTCGCGATTCACGCGCTGGTGAACCAGAAGTTCGTGGGCCACGTGGCAATGATCGGCGTGTTCCTCCTCTTCCTGGTGCGAAGCAACCTGGGCATCGAGCACATCCTCCTGCGCTTCGCGGAGCCGCCGGCCTTCACCTATTCCGACATGAACCGGTTCGGTCCCTACGTGTCGAACCTGGTCTATGCGATGATCTACTGGACCGGGATCGCGCTCCTCCTGGGCGTGGCGTCCCTCGCCCTGTGGGTCCGTGGCACGCCCCAGCGTTTCAAGGAGCGGCTCGCCCTGGCCCGCAGTGGTCTCACCGGAACGACCCGCGGGTTCGCCGCGCTCGGCGCGCTGCTGGTGCTCGGGGGCGGCGGGGCGGTCTTCTACAACACCAACGTCCGAAACCCGTACGAGACCAGCAAGGAAGGGCGGAAGAAGCGGGCCGCGTACGAGCGGACCTACCGCGCGCTCAAGGACCTGCCGCGTCCCCGGCTGGTGGCGGCGAAGGTGCGGGCCGACCTGGAGCCCGAGCACGGCGCGTTCACGGCGAGCGGGACCTTCACGTTCGTCAAC